>CABTAV010000042.1:0-11495 GCA_902482895.1 uncultured Streptococcus sp.
CATGATCCAAATAATTCGGGAGCAAGTTACATTTGATGCGAGATGGTAAAGAATAATTGAAGAAGATTCTTTTATCAATAGTTTAGTAAGCTTGTTAGTTTATAGAGGGCAGGGGTATTTCTGTCCTCTATTTTAGAATAAGGAATGCACTATGAAAAAATTATTTATACTCATATCCAACCTGCTTGCTAGTTTGTTCTTTGTTTGGGTATTTACCATTTGGACTGATACATATGTCTCCTATTATTACCCCAACGTTGTTGTACGTGATTCTTCCCCTGAAACAACTTTTCAGCATGTTGCTACACGCTTGGAAAAACTAGCAGAAGAAACGGATAGTTTTATTGCGATTCAACACCAGGATCCTAACTCAGAAGGTACTCCAGTGTTTTCTTATACGACCTTTGGGAACGGAAAGTTGCCTGATGGGCTACAGGAAAAAAATCTAGAAGATGCTCAAAGTAGTAGTGTTGAAACAAACTATTTTGTATTCGATGGAAACCTAGATATTCACTTGCTAAGGGAGGAGCTAAGTCAACTTGGCTTGACTAACATGCACCTGACAATTCCATCTAAACTATCTACGTTAATGGCTATCTTTAGTAACGGATTTCAGTTAATCAGTTTATTGATTTTCATCTTAACCTTTGGAGCACTGACTTTAATTAGTCAAATTAGCCAATTACGGTCGTCGGGCATTCGCCTCATTTCAGGAGAGAAACGGTGGTCCATTTTCCTTAGACCAGTTGGTGAGGATTTGAAAGGGATAGCTGTTGGTTTCAGTTTAGCTGGCGTGCTCGCCATTCTTATGCAAAAAATTCTGTCGCTTCCAACGCAATTCCTAATGACCATAGGAGAAGGCTTGCTCAGTTATAATCTCATCTTGTTGTCGATCTCCCTGTTTTTCGCTCAACTCTTCGCAGTTGGAATAAAAAAGATACACCTGATGCAGATTATAAAAGGGCAAGTGCCTGTCAGAGGAATCATTAGTTTGATTTTAATCGGTCAACTATTAGCGATTATTATTGTAACTCTGGGAATAGGGAGTAGCTTAAAGTATTCCCAAGCCTGGCAACAGCATCGGATTGGACAAGAGGCTTGGAGCCAGGAAAGGCAACTGATTACCCTATCAATCAGCCGTGAAGGAACGAGTCCTGGTTTTGATGAACAAGCTCAAAGGAAATTCAGAACTTGGTATCAATTGATGGATCTGGCTGTTTCAGAACAAAAGGCTTTCTTATCTAGACACCAGTTAATTGACCGTACTTTGCAAAATGGCATGGCTTCCTCCAAAAACTTGATAACCTCTACAGAATGGCACGATTACAACCCGAATGGCAATGTCCTTATCGTCACATCGCAATACTTGGAGCGTCAAAACATTCCTGTAGATACAACTATTAAGCAAAAGATGAATCACCTTGATGTAGGGGAGTTTGTCTTATTGCTGCCTGAACACCTCCGTTCAGAGGAAGAACATTATAAATCTGTTTTTGAAGACGACTTAACCAGTCGCATGTCTAGTCGAGATGAACGACAGCAAATGACTGCTACGGTAGGTTATTTGGAATCAGGTCAGGATCGTTTTGTGTATAATACGACCCCTATTTCTTACCAGCAGTTTTTGAAAGATCCAATCATCATTGTTATAACACCCCAATCAACTGGTCCACAGTCCATTTTGTTTTGGGTAGACGCAGTACAGAACTACGTTCTCTTTAATCAATTGTCTGATGCCCAGGAGCTTATCCAGAGACAAGGCATTGAAAATTGGGTCTCAGAAATGCAAACAGGTTACCACAACTACATCACATTATTGGATAATATCCAGAGGGAACGTTGGGTAATGCTAGCAGGAGCTGTGCTTGGGATTGCAACTTCAATCTTGTTGTTTAACACTATGAATAGGCTCTACTTTGAAGAATTTAGACGTGCCATTTTTATCAAACGCATTGCAGGTCTCAGGTTCTTAGAAATCCATCGCACTTATCTCTTTGCTCAACTGGGTGTGTTTTTACTGGGATTTGTTGCGAGTATATTTCTTATGGTAGAGATAGTAGTTGCTTTCTTAGTCTCGTTACTCTTTACTGGTCTATCTCTTTTACAGTTACATGTCCAAATGCAGAAAGAAAACAAGATGTCCATGCTTGTTTTGAAGGGAGGTTAATATGATTGAACTTAAACAGGTGAGTAAATCTTTTGGAGAACGAGAGTTATTTTCGAATCTTTCAATGACATTTGAGGCTGGAAAAGTCTATGCCTTAATTGGTTCAAGTGGTAGCGGAAAAACAACCTTGATGAACATGATTGGGAAATTAGAATCTTATGATGGGACGATTTTTTACCGAGGTAAAGACTTGGCCAATTATAAATCGAGTGATTTTTTCCGTAACGAATTGGGCTACCTCTTCCAGAACTTTGGCTTAATTGAAAACCAAAGTATTGAAGAAAATCTTAAGCTAGGTTTCATTGGTCAAAAGTTGAGTCGGTCGGAACAGCGGTTGAGGCAGAAGCAGGCTTTAGAACAGGTCGGCCTGGCTTATCTTAACCTAGATAAGCGCATCTTTGAGTTATCGGGCGGAGAATCGCAACGGGTTGCCTTGGCAAAAGTTATCTTAAAGAATCCACCCCTTATTCTGGCAGATGAGCCAACAGCTTCAATAGACCCAGCAACCTCTCAGTTGATTATGGAGATTTTGCTATCTCTTCGAGATGATAATAGGCTAATCATTATCGCAACACATAATCCGGCAATTTGGGAGATGGCTGATGAAGTGTTCACGATGGATCGTTTGAAATAAAAATCCTTGTTTTTAATTGCACGATGAGTTACTGAAATATTATCATGAATCAATAATTGGAGTTAATTTAGAATTGTACTTTATTAATATTGAGCTAACTTTTTCTTGATAAAAGAAGAAATAGTGGAGAGGAAGTTAGAATGAAAAAATTCGACAATTATATTATTGAAAAGCTTTGCGATTCTAATTCAGATAAACTGCAAAAAATCTTAATAATTGAAAGTTTGGTAGATGATATTTTGCAATTTTCTCTCAGAATCAATAATAGTGTAGGAGAGATTTTCCTCCTACAACCGTTTCAAAAGAAAACTATCTTTATTCCATGTTATTTTGAGGAAGATATTGTGAAAGTCAAAGATGATGATAAAGTTGAGTGGAATTTGTTAGAATTTCAAAAATTTAGAGCATTTTTGGCTTAGTAATCTGTGTTGAAGGCTCAAAACCTATGGTAAAAAAGTAGCTTTGAAAACGTATTGCCTCCAAAGATTGAGTTAAATAATGATTTAACACAAAAAGAAATTATTGAAGTTATGGAAAGATGTTGTTTCAGTATTGAGAAAAGGTGGGAAAAACTTTCGATTTTCACAGAGAAAGGAAGAAAAAGTATAGAAATATAGTCAATTGAAACAAGAACAGGACAAAAGAACCTTTTGTGCCATATTTTTCTCCTTTCGCTTTACAATTGGCTTGAACACCTTTATTGTATCGCGTTTGGAGTTTTTTGGGTATAACCTTCGACGCGCACCCGCATAGCGGGTGGTTTTTTGTCTCGCACCTAGCGGAGCGAGACGGACTAATAGTCGCATAATAAAATGGAGAAAACTCTAATGGTTCTTCTCCATTTTTTTATCTAATTGGTAATGTTGAAAATTGGAAGTGAAATGATACTTTCAAAGAATTCATTTTGGATACTAGCAAACGAAATAGAGCCCTGATGCAAATCAACAATTTGTTTTGAAATTTTTAGCCCAATTCCAGTCGTTCTAATTTTAGAAATATCAATGTTTTTAAAAGATAATTCATTAAGTTCAGCAATTTTTTTTGGTGAAGCTCCCTGTCCATTATCTTTGATTTCGACAATTACATTTGTATCTTTTTTGAATAAGTGGATTCTTATTGTGCAACCTTTTTCGTTATGCAAAACAGAGTTGTAGATGATATTATGGATAACTCTTGTGATTAAAAACTGCTCAATCATGATAGATTGATTAACAAGTGAATAATCGTAATCAAATTCAAATTCAAAATCATTCCAGATTTCTTGATTTAAAATATGGATGAGAATGTCTTTGAAGAAGGGGATAATTTTTGTTTCAGTCTGATTTAATTGAAGATGACCGGATGAAAGGCGAGCTACTATATTTAAGTCATTTAAAATATTTTGGATGTAATAGGATTCTGTCAATATTGGGCGAATATGTTTTTTAGACTGTGTATCTAGTTCAGAATCATTTAACAAGGAAGCGTTAGAAATGATGACAGAAAGAGGTGTTTTGATATCGTGTGCAATTCCTGAAATCCATTGCTCTTTAAAGACTTCATTCTCTTTGAGTAGAGTATCGGTTTGATTAATTGCAGTTGTAAGATATTCTAGTTCTGATATAGAATTTATTGGATTTTTCAAACCATCTGGGAGATTCTGAATAGCAGTTACAAGAGGCGCAATTTTACGATTGATATGCGTCACACCATAGTAGTAAAGAAAAGCGAAATAAAGACAGTTGAAAAGCAATACTCCAAATGCTACTAGTGGAATCAGGCGAATACTATCTATATCTAAGTAATTATAACTATAACGAGCAATTTTATCTTTTGGAAAACCAACAACAATGATGTAGCCATCTTTTATCTGACTAAAAACAGGATAATCTGAAAGATAATAGCGAGAAAACTGTAAAATGTCCCCATAGTCAAATTGTGAAGGAATTTCTGTAGGTTTATACTGTTCGTACACTTGTTTTCCAGTCTGCTTATCCAATACCATGAGCCATAACTTTTGTTCTCTTAGACTAGAGATATCATTTTTAGGTATGTGGACGTTATTTTTTGTGATGGTAATGTGTTCAGAAATTATTTTCACAGTCTCAGTAGCAGTTTGCTTTTCCCTAATGTAGAAAACAAAGCTGGCAATTAGAATGATATTGGTAATAAAGATAATGATGGAAAAAAAGATAAATTTCTTTAGTGAATACCTTAAAATTTTGGTTTGGTTCATAATCATGATAACAATTTATATCCCAGCCCTTTAGCTGTCTTTAAATATTGAGGTTTTGAAGGATTTTCTTCTATTTTTTCTCGAATTTTCCGAATATGTACAGTCAAAGAGTTTTCATAACCAAAGCTATCCACTCCCCAAATCGTATCACAGAGAGATTCAGTTGAAACGATGTAATTTTTATTATCATAAAGTTTTTTCAAAATCTTAATTTCAATTGGTGTAATAGAAATTTCTGCTCCATTTTTTTGTACTGTTGCATTCCGAAAACTCACCAAAGTCTGTCCAATTTGTATTGCTTCCTGTTCTGATTTATAGCTTCTCCTGAGCAGAGCCATAATACGATAGATAAGATTTTTTGGAATGAAGGGTTTTACGACATAATCATCACCACCAGCATTGAAACCAGCTACCTCATCTTCAGGATTATTTTTGGCAGTCAGAAAGAGGATAGGAGTATCGCCTTTTTTTCGGATATGTTTTGCTAATGTGTAGCCATCACCATCGGGGAGCATAATGTCCAAAAGGAAAAGATCGAACTGTTCTGTTTCAATCATGTCCAAACTAGATTCTATATCATAGGCTGATGTTAGATTGGAAAATCCGTAGGCAGTGAGAATATCTCTTATGGAAGAGTTTAAAATTTTATCGTCATCAATGATAAGGATGTGCTTATTCAGGAGTTGTTGTTCGAAATTCATAATCTTACCTCGCTTATCTATATTATACCATTTAAAAGAATGAAAAAAGCAAGATACTTTAATCTTAATGTAAAATTAAGGTTAGCTTAGTTTAAAATTAATCTAGCATGTCTATAATAAAGACATAACCTAGATAGAGATACTTCTCAAATAAATTTTAATCAGTGAGGTATTTCCAAATGGCTAAACAACAAATGAATCTCGATGAGATTGAAGTAATGAATTTTCTTCAAGAATGAACTCTTGAAGAACTTGATAACGTTCTTGGTGCTGGTAGTGGAATAATTCATTTTATTCAGACAAAACAATGGTAATAGTGAGTCACCAATTAGATATTGTGAATTATGTTGATTCTATCATTTTTGTTGATAAGAGTAATAGAGATGTTATCAAAGATACTCATGATAATTTGATTTATAGAAATCAAAATTATAGAAAATTATTTGGTTTAAAGGAGGAAGTTCATAATGATTAGTAATGTTTTACAGATAAAAAACTTACAAAAGGCATTTAAGGACACTCAGGTAGTTAACCTTAGTTCCTTATCAGTTCAACAAGGTGAGATTTATGGTTTTCTAGGTCCAAATGGAGCTGGTAAAACAACCACAATGAAGATGATTTTGTCTTTGATTTCTCGTACAGCTGGGGAGATTGAAGTGTTCGGTCAATCTATAGGTACGGACAAGCAGTATCTTAATCAAATTGGCTCTATGATTGAAGAACCGTCTTATTATCCTAATTTGACAGGCTATGAAAATCTCTTGGTCTTCCAAAAAATCCTTGGATTTGATCAGAAAAATATTCAGGAAACATTGAAAATTGTTGGGTTAGATCAACCTAAAAACAAGAAAAAATTGGTTAAAGATTATTCACTGGGTATGAAACAGCGTTTGGCTTTAGCCTTTGCCTTAGTCAAGAAACCGCGTTTGTTGATACTGGATGAGCCAACAAACGGGCTAGACCCAGCAGGGATTCATGAAATTCGGGAACTGATTATCAAGTTGGCAAAAGAACAGGACATTACTGTCTTCATCTCTACCCATATCCTTTCTGAAGTAGAGCATATAGCTGACCGTGTGGGGATTATCAATCATGGTCAACTGGTTTACGAGGGAGAAATTCGTAAAATTCAGTCCAATAAATGGCTGGAAGTGCGTGGGGATTTTAGAGGTCGACGTGAAGTCATTAGCCAAGTGTTATTTGGTTATCCGTGCAAGATGTTGGAGATACAAGAGGATAAACTCAAGCTGACTAACCTTGCCGATCAGCAGATTTCTAGTTTGTTACGAGATTTAATAGTCGAGAAAGTTCCAATTTATGAAGTGAAGCAAGAACAAGAAACCTTGGAATCTATCTTCCTCAACTTAACCAAGGAGTGAGTCTTATGTTGAATAATTTGTCTATTGAATTGCTCAAGGCAAAACGAACCAAATCCTTCCTCATTAGCATACTAGTTATGGGAGTCGGATTTGCTTGGGCAATTGCAGCCGCTACACGCTACCTAAGTAATCCAGACATGCACCAGATTAGCCTAATTTTCTATATGATAAAAGAAGTAAATGGCTTGATTCTCCCTATTGTGATTTCTCTCTTTGTATCGCGGATTGTCAAGAACGAGAAGGAGGGCAACACTTTCAAACTGCTTTTGGCAAATGGTGAAAATGTACGGCATATCTTTCTGAGTAAGCTTGGCCTGACTATGTTCATTTTGACCTTTCTCGCTTTTTTGGAGGGAGTAGTAGCCCAGTTGATTGCAATCTTATCAGGTTTAGAAATGCCTGTTAGCCTAATCCTCTGGCAAATCGTCATTTTCTTGCTAGCCTCTTTTGTCTTAACCTGTCTGTTTTTGACTTTGCAGTTTTTAGTGAAGAAGCAGGCATTGATGCTGGCATTAGGGGTTTTCGGAGGATTTCTTGGAGTTGGATTTGGTCATGCACCAGCTTTTCTACAGCTAATTTTCCCTTTTGGTGGTATAGGATATATGTCTCTGGTGGATTACCAGCAAGTCGCCAGTCATGTGAGTTATGTTTTTGCGACAAACCTAGGATTTAAACTCTTTACATATTTGCCAATAGCCCTAATCTATCTCTTCTTATCTCTCTATTTGGTTGAAAAGAAAGGAGGCAAGCTATGATGTCTTATCTATCAGTAGAATGGCGGAAAACAAAAAAATTTTCCATGTTGATGATTGGTATTTGCTTCTTAGCTTTTTGTAGCCTGATTGGTCTTGGGATTTACTTTGGTGCAGCGTATTCTATGGTTGAAGAAAGTGAAAAAGTGCCTGTTTTATGGGGACAATTGACCTTCTATTATAGCCAGCTTTTCTTTCCGATCTTGGTCAGCCTTTATGTAGCCATGATGTTAGGAAAAGAGTTTGATAGAAAAAATATTGAATTTCTCAGAGCTAATAATGTCAGTCTTGGGAAATTATTGTTGGCAAAAGAAATAGTAATTATCTTGTTTATTGCTGTTTTACAGTTGTTCTTGTTTGGTATTTTTTATGTCAGTGCCCACCTAGCTCATTTAGAAATTTCTAATTTGTTCACCTACCTCAAGTGGGATTTATTGGGGATTTTTGGAACAATTAGTATGATGGCAGTACAGTTTTTTGTGACAGCTAAAACTCGTGTTTTCAGTAAATCTGTGGGAATTGGTGCTATTGGTACTTTCGTAGGATTTATGATGATTTTTGTATCAGATAAATTATCTTTAATCTATCCCTACTCTCAAGCTATGGTGGCAATGCGGTCACGAAATTTGATAGACTTTAATTTAGTGGAAATATTGCTGTTTATCATTGTAAATATTCTTCTGTGGGGGATTTTTCATACATTGAGTAATAAAGAATTGCATAAGTAATGCGAAGACTCTTCGGAGTCTTTTTCTTGTGATAAAAGCTCCAAGTTTTATCTGGTATGCTTGACCTAGTTTTTATAGAAAGAAGGTCTAAGATGTTAAATAAAGTCAAAACTAAAGCCTTAATTAGTGTTGGAGCAGTAGCCGCAACTAGCTTTATTCTCATGATGGGATATACTGCTGGTCAACATTCTACTGCTAAACAAAGTCGCAAAGAAATCGAATTGGCTGCAGCTAAACTTGTAGAGGACAAACAAGCAGAAGATAAAGCCAGCATTTTGTCATCGGATACTGTAAAAGAATTTTTGACTCAGTACTATACGAAAGAAAAGCTCGGAGAAAATAATACACGTATTCAACCTTATATGACTGAATCAGCTTATTCTCAAGAATTGTCAAGTCAAAATGATGCCATGAACCAAGTGTATAAGGATTATATTTTGGATTATCATTTTGAAAAGGCTGATATCTTTGTCAATCAGACTACGAATCAAGCCATTGCCATGGTCTCTTATAATGTAACCTATGTATCTGATTTAAAGAATGCCAACCAATCAAAAACCAATCAGACAGAAACAAGAACTGTTAAATTGTCCTATTCTAAACTTCCTGGTAAGTTATTGGTCAACCAAGTACAGGTTTGGAAATCTGGGTTAGATGATTTGGATAAGGCCACTCCCAAAACTTTAGAAGAATCATCATCTGTTCCATCATTGCCAAATACTACGACAAAATGATGATATTGCATGGAAATAGAAGAATGTAAGAAAATTTCAATTCTTGATGTAGCCAATCGTTTAGGTATCTCCTTTAAACAAGTTTCTAGCAGTGTCTATGAACATCCTGAACACGATTCATTCCGGATTTTTTCGAATACCAATACTTTTAAATGGTTTTCAAGAGATATTCAAGGTGATGTCATTGATTTTGTTCGACTTGTTCAGGGAATTTCCTTTAAAGAAGCTCTAGCCTTTCTTTCTGAAGAACATTTTCAAAAAGAAGCTGTTCAAGAAAAAAGAGAGAGACCATTTTATTATCCTTTAAAGAGAATAGAAGATTCTAACTGTAGTCTGGCCAGATATTACTTAACAGAATGTAGAGGAATTTCAGAAGAAATCGTACAAAGGATGATTCAACAAGGTTTAATAGCACAAGCCAGCTGGAAAACAAATGAAACAGTTGAACCTGTTATCGTTTTTAAAAGCTTTGAT
This sequence comes from uncultured Streptococcus sp., assembly GCA_902482895.1. Classification (GTDB taxonomy): domain Bacteria; phylum Bacillota; class Bacilli; order Lactobacillales; family Streptococcaceae; genus Streptococcus. Next base: position 9,785 of record CABTAV010000042.1, read on the forward strand.
CATCGTCACAAGCTGCAGGCAGCAAGTCTACAAGGGATTTATAAGAATCCCGCTCTTTCTAGAGAGAGGTTAAAAACGATTCTAAAAGGAAGCCATGGACATATTGGAATATCCTTTGACATTGGTCACCCCAATAGACTGGTCTTTTGTGAATCGTTCATCGACTTAATGAGCTATTATGAACTTCATCAACAAAGTCTATCAAATGTTCGTTTGGTATCTATGGAGGGATTAAAAAGGTCTGTTGTCGCTTATCAAACTTTACGACTGATAGCTGAAGAAAATCAGAAGTTGGAATTTTTAGATACAGTAATACCTTCAAAGTTATTGCCTCTAATCAATACAATTCGTGATACCACCAGCTATTTTGATAATCATCCTGATTTATTGACACTTGCGGTAGATTGTGATGATGCTGGAAAAGATTTTTCTGATAAGTTATCTCAATCAGGATTTCCTGTTTTACTGGATTTGCCTGATAATGAATCTGGGAAAGAAAAAATAGACTGGAACGATATTCTTCGAGAAAAGAAATCAGATTTACAATTGATGATCGAGAATGCAAAAGAGACATTGAGGAATCAACCAGTGAGGCAAACCTCTCAATGTTTAGAATTGTGATAACAAAATCAAGATGTTTTAGCTAATATTAGTATGAAGGAGGATCGTATATGACCATAATTGAACGCCTAGAAGAAAAGGTCACTAGGCAAGAAAGTAAGGTAGCAAGAGAGTCAGAAAAACTAGCTGCTTATAAAGAGCAACTAGAGACAGCGATGTTTGCGACGTTCAAAAGGCGTCAAAGTATTAGTCACATGAGTTTTGAAGAAGCTCTTGACCATGCCTTTGGCAAAGAAAGACAATTCGATGATTCTGAATTTAGAAAGGATGAAATGAGTGAATGACAAAAGATTGGACTTTTAATCAACCATTAGAGAGTAAATCAGAAAATCAAGAAGATCCAGATAAAATTGCGGCCTTATTTGGAAATCATCAAGGAGGTAATGATGTAAATTATGAAGCAGCTTTTCAAAAGCGAAAACAAACACCTGTGACAGAATCAAATTCTAGTTCTAAACCCAAAGTTACAGAGGTTAGAACAGGAAAAGAGACAGATATCACTACAAGTTATCAGCAACATCTTAAAAGACTGATTGCGGATAACAATAGCGATATTCAAAGTAGTCAAAAGAAAATTGAAGAGCTACATACGTTGATTGACACAAAGAATAAAGACAATAAGAAATTGCAGTCCATTTACGATGCGATTTCCGAATTACACTAAGCAGTCCTGATAGGCTGCTTTTTTTGAGAGGTTATAGATGTTTACAACATTTTTTAAGAAAAATCACGACAATAGTGATGTATTTAAAAAGCTGATTCATAGACTATCTGATATGTCTGTCCAAGATCTTGAAAAAATAGATCGACTGCTAGATATCATTTTCACTCCAAACCAAGAATCACAACAACTAAAAACAGAAGCAACTTACAGAGAAGAAACTTTGGACGACACATTAAAGGAAGCTAAGAACCAACTTCATAAAGAACAATTGGAGAAGAATTTAGAGAGATTTAGGAAAAATGGAATGAAATAAATGGTTTTATAAAATTTTCTTTTACTTGCATAAAGTCTTGTGTTATACTTTTAGTATAGACTAGATAAGGAAGTAAATATTTTGGAGTTGACTACCAAGCAGGAAAAGCAACT
>CABTAV010000043.1:0-11245 GCA_902482895.1 uncultured Streptococcus sp.
AATCTACAACTGGTCTTATGCTGATGAGCAGGCAGCCAAAACGAATTGGTCGCCTGAGCAAGAAGAGGAAAATCCATATGAGAGCTTGCCTCAATTAAATCTCTTTACCTATCAAATGTCTCAGATGATTGGTGAGGAGTTAGAAAAAGGGGCTCAACTTGATGGAGAGAATATCGACTATGCTTTTGACTTGAGTGAATTTTTCGCTACAGATGATAAAGGGAAATTTATCCATGAGCAAGATGTTAGAAATTGGCTAAATACTCTATCAAGCAATGAAAAGTATCCATTTTCAACCAAAGAACTTCGTAATGAACTCAAGCATACTTTTTGGCTGTTAGAACGTGTAGCCTCAGCTAAAGCTTTAAAAGCACTACTAGAAGAACACCCAATTTATGAAAACTATGAGATTATTCTAGCTGCAGGTGATGGACGTATGTCCGAAGAAGACGATAAAGTCAAACTCAAATCCTTAGATTTGGTTAGAAAGGCGATAGCGGAGAATGACAAAACTATTACCCTATCCGTCGGTCAGTTGACGACAGGGGTTACCATCCCTGAATGGACAGGGGTATTGATGTTATCAAACTTAAAATCACCCGCCCTTTATATGCAGGCTGCTTTCCGTGCTCAAAACCCATATTCATGGACCGATAGCAAAGGAAATTATTTCCGCAAAGAAAGAGCCTATGTATTTGACTTTGCGCCGGAAAGAACCTTGATTCTCTTTGATGAGTTTGCCAACAACTTATCGCTTGCAACTGCAGGAGGAGGTGGGACTTCGACAACTCGTGAAGAAAACATTAGAGAATTACTAAATTTCTTCCCTGTCATAGCTGAAGATCGTGCTGGTAAGATGGTTGAAATTGATGCCAAGGCGGTTCTAACTATCCCTCGCCAGATTAAAGCTAGAGAAGTTCTTAAACGAGGCTTTATGTCCAATCTTTTATTTGATAATATCAGCGGTATTTTCCAAGCTAGTCAAACCGTTCTAGACATTTTAAATGAACTCCCAGTTGAAAAGGAAGGGAAGTTACAAACATCTTCTGAACTATTAGACTTTTCAGATGTTACAGTAGATGATGAGGGCAATGCAGTAGTTGACCATGAAATTGTAGTTAATCAGCAAATGCGACTTTTTGGTGAAAAAGTCTATGGACTTAGTCAATCTGTTACAGATTTGTTCACTAAGGATGAGGACAGAACTCAAAAACAGCTGGTTAATGATTTGAGTAAGACGGTTTCTTCAGTGATTGTAGAAGATTTGAAAGGTGAATACAACCTTAAAACTCGGGAAACAGATCAAATTAAGAAGCAAATTACAGCAACATTTGAGAATGAAATTCGAAAAAACGATATCGAAAGAAAAATTTCTGAAGCTCATATCAGGGAAGAATTGCAACAACAAATCAAGGAAGCAGTTGATAAGGAGCAAAAGGATAAGATTCAAGAAGATTTTGATAAACGTTTAGAAGAAAACAATCTTATTCACAAGGAAAAACTAGAGCAAACACTTAAAAAAGAAGTGGAAAAAATGCCTGAGAAGTTTATTGAACAGGTTGAGATAAAACGTGTTGAGCAGTTGAAACAATCAGCTCAAGATGAGATTCGTGACCATCTTCGTGGATTTGCACGAACCATCCCAAGCTTTATTATGGCTTATGGTGATCAAACTCTAACACTTGATAATTTTGATACCTTTGTTCCTGAGCATGTTTTCTTTGAAGTGACCGGTATTACGATTGATCAATTTCGTTATTTGAGAGATGGTGGACAAGATTTTGCAGGACATCTCTTTGATCGAGCAACATTTGATGAAGCAATCCAAGAATTTCTTCGTAAGAAAGAGGAATTAGCAGATTATTTTAAAGATCAGAAAGAAGATATTTTTGATTATATTCCACCGCAGAAAACGAACCAGATTTTCACTCCTAAACGAGTGGTGAAGAGAATGGTGTATGACCTTGAAAAAGAAAATCCAGGTATCTTTGATGATCCATCTAAGACATTTATTGATTTGTACATGAAATCAGGCCTCTATATTGCAGAATTGGTTAAGCGACTATATAATAGCAATGGTTTAAAAGATGCATTTCCAAATCCTGAAGAACGCTTAAAACATATCCTAGAAAACCAAGTTTATGGATTTGCACCATCTGAGATTATCTATAACATCTCGACTAATTTTATCTTTGGAAATCTCTCACAAGACATTAGTAGAAAGAACTTTGTTTTAGAAGATACCATTCCTGCCGCTAAAGAAGGAAGGATTCAGGAGTTGGTTGATTCCTATTTTGAAAATAATTAAAAAGAAGGCGAATGTGCCTTCTTTTTAATATCTTTTACAATCCAGCGAAATCTTTGATTTCTTGTGCTGACATTGAAGAGTCGCAACGAACATTGATTTGTCCATCTGCAATATGAACAAAGCCTGGTACAGTTGGGATTCCGTAGCGTGAGCGGAATTCTTGCAACTCATTGAGTTGGCTTGGTTCTTCACTGTTGATGAAGTAGATGTGAGCTTTAGTTTCAGCTACGACACCTGCCAATGTACCTGCAAATTTACGGCAGTAAGGGCAAGTTTTGCGACCGATGAAGAAGGTTGCAGTTTCTTTATTATCAAGAGCTTCTTGCGCACGCGCAACTGTAGTGACTTCAAGGTCTTTGATATTATCTAAAAATTGTTCCATGAGATTACCTCGCTTTCATTGATATGTCTAGTATGCCATAAAGTTTCTAAAATTGCTTAGATTTGATACGAAAAAAGATGAGATTGGTTTGTCTCATCTTTTAAAGGTCTTTATTTTACAAAGGCATTGATTTCTGCTTCGATGTTAGCGATTTTAGCTTGTGATTCTTCGTTGCTTTCACCTACAACTGCAATGTAGAACTTGATTTTTGGTTCTGTCCCTGAAGGGCGAACGGCAATCCATGAACCGTCAGCAAGTGTGTATTTCAACACATCACTTGGAGGAGTTGTTAAGTTTGTAACAGTACCGTCAGCAGCAGTAGCAGTTTGAGTTTTGAAGTCTTCTACGACAGTGATAGCTGTTGCGTTCCATTCTTTTGGAGCATTGTTGCGGAATTTAGCCATGATCGCTTTGATTTGTTCAGCACCATCGACACCAGAAAGGGTAACAGAGATAGTTTTTTCTGCGTAGTAGCCGTACTCTTTGTAGATTTCTTCGATACCGTCAGCAAGTGTCAAACCACGTGAACGATAGTAGGCAGCAAGTTCAGCAACGACTAGAACAGCTTGGATAGCGTCTTTATCACGTACGAATGGTTTAATCAAGTAACCGAAGCTTTCTTCAAATCCCATCATGTAAGTGTGATTGTGTTTTTCTTCGAATTCTTGGATTTTTTCAGCGATGAATTTGAAACCAGTCAAGACGTTGAACATAGTTGCGCCGTAGCTTTCAGCAATCTTCGTTACCAAGTCAGTTGATACGATAGATTTGCAGAGTGCTGCATTTTCAGGCAGAGTTCCAGCATTTTTGTGGGCTTCCAAGATGTATTTAGCCATGATAGCACCGATTTGGTTACCTGAAAGGTTGAGGTAGCTACCATCTTTTTGAAGAACTTCAACACCAACACGGTCAGCATCAGGGTCAGTTGCGACAAGAACATCTGCACCAACTTGACGACCAAGTTCTTCAGCAAGGGCAAAGGCTGCTTGGCTTTCTGGGTTTGGAGATTTTACAGTTGAGAAGTCTGGGTCAGCAGTTGCTTGAGCTTCTACGACTTGAACAGAGTCAAATCCTGCTTGGGCAAGAGCACGACGAGCCAACATTTCCCCAGTACCATGAAGTGGTGTGTAGACAATCTTCATGTCCTTACCGAATTCTTCAATCAAGGCTGGGTTGATGTTAACGTCCTTGACTTCTTTGAGGTACTCCACATCGACAGCTTCGCCGATAACTTCAATCAAGCCAGAAGCTTTTTCAGCTTCCACATCAGCAACTTCAACTGCAAATGGATTTTCGATTGCACGGATATAAGTAGTCAAAGCGTCCGCGTCGTGTGGAGGCATTTGTCCACCGTCTTCACCGTAAACCTTGTAACCGTTAAATGGAGCAGGGTTGTGGCTGGCTGTGACCATGATACCTGCGAAACAGTTGAGGTGACGAACTGCAAATGATAGTTCTGGAGTTGGACGGAGGCTTTCAAATACGTAAGATTTGATGCCGTGTTTAGCAAGAACTGCCGCAGACTCAAAGGCAAACTCTGGTGAGAAGTGACGGCTATCGTAGGCGATTGCGACACCACGTTCTTTTTCATTTCCACCTTTAGACTCAATCAAACGAGCCAATCCTTCAGTAGCTTGACGAACAACGTAGATGTTGATGCGGTTGGTACCAGCACCAATCAAGCCACGCATCCCTGCAGTACCAAATTCAAGATTTGTATAGAAGGCATCTTCCTTTGTTTTTTCGTCCATATTTTCCAAATCTTGACGAAGGTAATCAGGAAGCTCCGCAAAATCAACCCATTTCTGGTAATTTTCTTGGTAAGACATTGAAATTCTCCTTTTTGTAAATTGTTTTAACCGTTCACATTATAGCACTTTTTAGCGTTTTAGTAAAACGGTAGCATAATTTTCAGAAAAGTAGTGACTTATGCCTGTTTATCAAGTCTTGAATGCCTTAGGGAAACATGCTATACTGTTTGTATGATTATTTTACAAGCTAATAAAATTGAACGTTCTTTTGCAGGAGAGGTTCTTTTTGATAATATTAATCTGCAGGTTGATGAACGTGATAGGATAGCCCTTGTTGGGAAAAATGGTGCAGGTAAGTCTACTCTTTTGAAGATTTTGGTTGGAGAAGAGGAGCCAACTAGTGGAGAAATCAATAAGAAAAAAGATATTTCTCTGTCTTACCTAGCCCAAGATAGCCGTTTTGAGTCTGAAAATACCATCTACGATGAGATGCTTCATGTCTTTGATGACTTGCGTCGTACGGAGAAACAACTTCGTCAGATGGAGCTAGAGATGGGAGAAAAGTCTGGTGCTGATTTGGATAAACTGATGTCAGATTACGACCGCTTATCTGAGAATTTTCGTCAGGCAGGTGGCTTTACCTATGAAGCTGATATTCGAGCGATTTTGAATGGATTCAAGTTTGACGAATCTATGTGGCAGATGAAAATAGCTGAACTTTCAGGTGGTCAAAATACTCGTCTGGCTCTGGCCAAAATGCTCCTTGAAAAGCCAAATCTCTTGGTCTTGGACGAGCCAACCAATCACTTGGATATTGAAACCATTGCCTGGCTAGAGAATTACTTGGTAAACTATAGCGGTGCCCTCATTATTGTCAGTCACGACCGTTATTTCTTGGACAAGGTTGCGACGATTACGCTGGATTTGACCAAGCATTCTTTGGATCGCTATGTGGGCAATTACACTCGTTTTGTCGAGTTGAAGGAGCAAAAGCTAGCTACTGAGGCAAAAAACTATGAAAAGCAACAGAAGGAAATCGCAGCTCTTGAAGACTTTGTCAATCGTAATCTAGTCCGAGCTTCAACGACCAAACGTGCCCAATCTCGACGCAAACAACTGGAAAAAATGGAGCGTTTGGACAAGCCTGAAGCTGGTAAGAAATCTGCCAACATGACCTTCCAGTCTGAAAAAACGTCGGGCAATATTGTCTTGGCTGTTGAAAATGCGGCTATTGGTTATGATGGGGAAATATTGTCAGAGCCTATCAACTTAGACCTTCGTAAGATGAATGCTGTTGCTATTGTTGGACCAAACGGTATTGGAAAGTCAACTTTTATTAAATCAATCGTGGACCAGATTCCTTTTATCAAGGGGGAAAAGCGCTTTGGCGCTAATGTTGAGGTTGGTTACTATGACCAAACCCAAAGCAAGCTGACAGCAAGTAATACGGTACTGGATGAACTCTGGAATGATTTTAAACTGACACCGGAAGTTGAAATCCGCAACCGTCTAGGTGCTTTCCTTTTCTCAGGAGATGACGTTAAAAAATCAGTCGGCATGCTGTCAGGTGGCGAGAAAGCTCGTTTACTTCTTGCTAAATTGTCTATGGAAAACAACAACTTTTTGATTCTGGATGAGCCGACCAACCACTTGGATATTGATAGCAAGGAAGTGCTAGAAAATGCCTTGATTGACTTTAATGGAACCTTGCTGTTTGTCAGCCATGACCGTTATTTCATTAACCGTGTAGCCACTCATGTTTTGGAATTGTCTGAGAAGGGTTCGACACTTTACCTGGGAGATTACGACTACTATGTTGAGAAGAAAGCAGAAGTAGAAATGACTCAGGCTGAGGAAGCTTCAACTAGTAATCAAGCAAAAGAACCGAGCTCAGTCAATGACTATCAGGCTCAGAAAGAAAGTCAAAAAGAAGTTCGCAAACTCATGCGACAAATCGAAAATCTTGAAGCTGAAATTGAAGAGCTAGAAAGTCAAAGTCAAGCCATTTCTGAACAAATGTTGGAAACAAACGATGCCGAAAAACTCATGGAATTGCAGGCTGAGTTGGACAAAATCAGCCATCGTCAGGAAGAAGCCATGCTTGAATGGGAAGAATTATCAGAGCAGGTGTAAAGATGGAACATCTTGGAAAAGTATTTCGTGAATTTCGGACAAGTGGAAATTATTCTTTAAAGGAGGCGGCAGGGGAGTCCTGTTCAACTTCCCAGTTATCTCGCTTTGAGCTTGGGGAGTCTGACCTAGCAGTCTCACGTTTCTTTGAGATTTTGGATAACATTCATGTTACAATCGAAAATTTCATGGACAAGGCAAGGAATTTTCATAATCATGAACATGTTGCCATGATGGGACAAATTGTACCCCTTTATTATTCAAATGATATTGCAGGTTTTCAAAAGCTGCAAAGTGAACAACTTGAAAAGGCTAAGAGTTCGACAAATCCTCTCTATTTTGAGCTGAACTGGATTTTGTTGCAAGGTCTGATTTGTCAAAGAGATTCGAGTTATCATATGGAGCAGGATGATTTAGATAAGGTAGCAGATTATCTCTTCAAAACAGAAGAATGGACCATGTATGAGTTGATTCTTTTCGGTAACCTCTATAGTTTCTACGATGTAGACTATGTCACTCGGATTGGTAGAGAAGTCATGGAGAGGGAGGAATTTTATCAAGAGATTGGTCGCCATAAGAGATTGGTTTTGATTTTGGCCCTCAATTGTTACCAGCATTGTTTAGAGCATCTTTCTTTTGACAATGCAAGCTATTTTGAGACTTATACAGAGAAGATTATTGGTAAAAACATTAGTCTGTATGAACGAAATATTTTACATTACCTAAAAGGCTTTGCCTTGTACCAAAAAGGACAGTGTAAAGAAGGTTGTAAGCAAATGCAAGAGGCCATGCATATTTTTGACGTGCTAGATCTTCCAGAGCAAGTAGCCTATTATCAGGAACACTACGAAAAATTTGTCAAAGATTAATTTTCCCAAATAAGGGAAAAAATAAAAAGCTCCTTTCGGTTTTGATACAATAGTTTCAAAATTTGAGAGGAGTTTTTATATGAATCGCTATGCAGTACAGTTGATTAGCCGTGGAGCTGTTAACAAGATAGGGAATATGCTCTATGATTATGGAAATAGTGTCTGGTTGGCTTCCATGGGAACTATTGGACAGACTGTTTTAGGAATGTATCAGATTTCTGAACTCGTCACATCTATTCTCGTAAATCCCTTTGGCGGAGTTATTTCAGACCGTTTTTCTCGTCGTAAGATTTTAATGACGACAGACCTTGTTTGTGGGATTCTTTGTCTGGCTATTTCTTTTATAAGGAATGACAGCTGGATGATTGGAGCTTTGATTTTTGCCAACATTGTTCAGGCTATTGCTTTTGCCTTTTCTAGACCTGCAAATAAGGCCATTATCACAGAATTGGTAGAGAAGGATGAATTGGTCCTCTACAATTCTCGTTTGGAGTTGGTGATGCAGGTTGTCAGTGTGAGTTCCCCTGTACTTTCTTTTCTGGTCTTACAATTTGCAAGTCTCCATCTGACGCTACTGCTAGACTCGCTGACTTTTTTCATTGCTTTTATTCTAGTGGCTTTCCTTCCAAAAGAGGAAGCAAAAGTTCAAGAGAAAAAGGCTTTTACTGGGAGAGATATTTTTGTAGATATCAAGGATGGGTTACACTATATCTGGCATCAAAAAGAGATTTTCTTTCTCCTGTTAGTGGCTTCCAGCGTTAATTTCTTTTTTGCGGCTTTTGAGTTTTTGCTTCCTTTTTCAAATAAACTATATGGAGTAGAAGGAGCTTATGCGACTATCTTAACCATGGGTGCGATTGGCTCAATTATAGGAGCACTGATAGCAAATAAATTTAAATCAAGTATGAATACACTTTTGTTCTTATTGATTTTAACAGGAGTAGGAGTTTTCATGATGGGTTTGCCACTGCCCAATATTTTAACCTTTTCTGGAAACCTGATTTGTGAACTCTTTATGACGATTTTTAATATTCACTTCTTTACACAGGTACAGACCAAGATTGATGGAGAATATCTGGGTAGGGTATTGAGTACCATTTTTACACTGGCAATTCTCTTTATGCCGATTGCGAAAGGTTTGATGACCTTTCTTCCAAGTGTCCATCTTTATTCTTTCTTGATTATTGGACTTGGAGTTGTAGCCTTATCTTTCTTAGCTCTCGGATATGTTCGAACTCATTTTGAAAAAGAGACATAAGTTTGCTTGGACTTCAAAAATAATTCCAATCTGAGTGTTTTTCCGCCCTTCTCGTTTGTGAGGAGGGCTTACTTTGTGGTAAAATGGTTTTATGAATAAAAGAATGAATGAGTTAGTCGCCTTGCTTAATCGCTATGCGACTGAGTACTATACCAGCGACAATCCGTCTGTTTCAGATAGTGAGTATGACCGTCTTTACCGTGAGTTGGTCGAGTTGGAGTCTGCCTATCCAGATCAAGTATTAGCAGATAGTCCGACCCATCGTGTTGGTGGCAAGGTTTTAGATGGTTTTGAAAAATACAGTCATCAGTATCCTCTTTATAGTTTGCAGGATGCTTTTTCACGTGAGGAGCTTGAAGCTTTTGATGCGCGTGTTCGTAAGGAAGTGGCTCATCCGACCTATATTTGTGAGCTGAAAATCGATGGTTTGTCTATCTCGCTGACTTATGAAAAGGGGATTTTAGTTGTTGGTGCAACACGTGGAGACGGTTCTGTTGGGGAGAATATAACAGAAAATCTTAAGCGTGTTAAGGACATTCCTTTGACCTTGCCAGAAGAACTAGATATCACAGTTCGTGGGGAATGTTACATGCCACGCGCTTCTTTTGACCAGGTTAACCAAGCTCGCCAAGAAAATGGAGAGCCTGAATTTGCCAATCCTCGTAATGCGGCAGCAGGCACCCTGCGACAGTTGGATACAGCAGTAGTTGCCAAGCGCAATCTTGCGACTTTCCTCTATCAAGAAGCCAGCCCTTCAACTCGTGATAGTCAAGAAAAGGTTTTGAAGCACCTTGAACAACTAGGTTTTGTGGTCAATCCAAAGCGAATCTTGGCTGAAAATATAGATGAAATCTGGGATTTTATTCAAAAAGTAGGACAGGAACGGGAAAACCTGCCTTATGATATCGATGGAGTGGTAATCAAGGTAAACGACCTAGCAAGTCAAGAAGAACTTGGTTTTACCGTTAAGGCTCCAAAGTGGGCAGTGGCCTACAAGTTCCCAGCTGAAGAAAAAGAAGCTCAACTCTTATCAGTTGATTGGACTGTTGGCCGTACTGGTGTTGTAACCCCAACTGCAAATCTAACACCAGTACAACTAGCTGGAACAACTGTTAGCCGTGCGACTCTGCACAATGTGGATTATATTGCTGAAAAAGATATTCGTAAGGACGACACGGTCATTGTCTATAAGGCTGGGGACATCATCCCTGCTGTTTTACGTGTAGTAGAGTCAAAACGAATTTCTGAAGAGAAACTAGATATTCCAACAAACTGCCCAAGTTGTGACTCTGACTTGTTGCACTTTGAAGATGAAGTGGCTCTCCGTTGTATCAATCCGCGTTGCCCTGCTCAAATCATGGAAGGCTTGATTCACTTTGCTTCTCGTGATGCTATGAATATTACAGGCCTTGGTCCTTCTATTGTTGAGAAACTCTTTGCTGCCAATTTAGTAAAGGATGTGGCGGATATTTACCGTTTGAAAGAAGAAGATTTCCTCCTTTTAGAGGGGGTTAAGGAAAAGTCTGCTGCTAAACTGTATCAGGCCATCCAAGCATCTAAGGAAAATTCTGCTGAAAAGCTCTTGTTTGGTTTGGGCATTCGTCATGTCGGAAGCAAGGCCAGTCAGCTGTTACTTCAACATTTCCACTCGATTGAAAATCTGGCTCAGGCAGATTCAGATGAAGTGGCTAGTATTGAAAGTTTAGGTGGTGTGATTGCCAAGAGTCTTCAGACTTATTTTGCGACAGAAGGCTCTGAAATTCTCCTCAGAGAATTGAAAGAAGCAGGAGTCAATCTGGACTATAAAGGTCAGACTGTAGTAGCGAATGCAGCCTTGTCAGGTTTGACCGTTGTATTGACTGGAAAATTGGAACGGCTCAAGCGCTCAGAAGCTAAAAATAAACTCGAAAGTTTGGGTGCTAAAGTGACTGGCAGTGTTTCTAAAAAGACCGACCTCGTCGTGGCAGGTGCAGATGCTGGAAGTAAACTTCAAAAAGCACAAGAACTTGGTATTGAAGTTCGAGATGAAGCTTGGCTCGAAAGTTTGTAAAGAATAGTAGAAGGCTAGATGTTAGATAGTCTGAAACTGTCTATCCTGAAGTGTTTTGACATGAATTGAGTCTATCTTGAGTCAGAAATTAAATTGCTGAATCTATCAGCACCACATAAAAAATTAAATTAAAATTAGAAATTAGGAAAAGAAATGTTAAATTACCCTGTAGTCATCCATTTTCATCGAAAAAACGGGGATTATGCAGCCTGTTCATTTAGTAGAAAACAGGCGGACAATGTTGAAAAATTGTATTATGAAAATAACTTTTTTGGAGCAAAGTTCTCCTTCACAGTTACAAGTCAAGAAAAGTTAGAAAACCTGAAGTTTTCTGTCGAGATTGATGGGACAGTTAAGGAATATTCCGTGCGTTATAACTACTATCCGCTTCTGACAGAAGTTTGGATTTTAGAGGGCGACGAGACTGTTTATTATTCTGAAAACCCAGCCATTGCTAGTCCTTACTACAAAGATCAAAATCCATTTGCTTTTGATAG
>CABTAV010000044.1:0-11171 GCA_902482895.1 uncultured Streptococcus sp.
ATGCTAGACATACAGAAAACAGACATAACTAGCAAACACATGCATTTAAACATCTTAGACATAACGGAAACTCCTTTGTATTTTTGATTTTTTTCAACTTTTGTTATACAATAAAACCAAATAAAAAGAAAGCGGTAACAATATGCTTAATGCGAAAATTTTTTATATATTTTTATATTTGATCGTTATCGAAACTACAGGCTTGTTGTTGTTGAAAAACGGTCTTGAAAGAGGTTATTTAGATACAGGAGCTATCATCCTCGCAGTTTTTTCATTTGCTTTTTACAACCTATGTTCATTCGCTTGGGTCTGCTCTACAATAAAAAACAATAAAAAATAAATAGACGTATTTTCAAAAAAAGATTACATATTTATATCAGCAAAACGACGATTTAAATCGTCGTTTTTTTGTATAACTCCCCTGAAATTTATTTTAATTATGCAGATTTCACGTATTTTTGGTGCTGAGACAACGATTCTGAGAGCTTTTCAGACTTTTTTGCGATTGTCTATATCATTAGAAAAGCTTAGAGCGCCAAAGGATTTTGCCTGATAATATGCGTTTTTTGATTATGAAAATTAATAGATAAACATGGCATCGCCAAAACTAAAGAAGCGATAATGCTCATTGATGGCATGGTGATAAGCGTCTAAGACTAATTCACGGCCGGCAAAGGCAGAAACCAACATGACCAGAGTTGATTTTGGCAGGTGGAAGTTGGTTGAGAAGGCATCCACGACCTTCCACTCATACCCAGGTTTGATAAAGATATTGGTCCAGCCAGAATCTGCTTGGATTTGCCCATCAAACTTGGAACCAATAGTCTCCAAGGTGCGGATAGAAGTGGTTCCGACAGCGATGACACGACCACCATTTTCCTTAACAGAGCGAAGGGTGGCAGCAGCTTCCTCAGAAAGTTGGTAGAATTCTGAGTGCATTTCGTGTTCGTCCAGATTGTCAACTGAAACGGGTCTAAAGGTTCCTAGTCCGACATGAAGAGTCAGATAGACTAGATGAACACCCTTAGCTTGGATTTCTGCTAGCAGTTCTTTAGTGAAGTGTAGTCCAGCAGTTGGTGCTGCAGCAGAGCCACTTTCCTTGGCGTAAACAGTTTGATAGCGTTCACGGTCATCCAGTTTTTCATGAATATAGGGTGGTAGTGGCATTTCTCCCAGACTTTCCAAAACTTCTAGGAAAATTCCTTGGTATTCAAAGCGGACAATGCGGCCCCCGTGAGTCAATTCTTCCGTAACGACAGCGCTGAGGCGACCATCACCAAAGCTGACACGAGTACCAATCTTGAGGCGTTTGGCAGGTTTAGCCAGAACTTCCCACTCATCGCCACTAATGTTTTTGAGTAGGAGCAGTTCCACATGACCTCCAGTTTCTTCCTTTTGACCATAGAGGCGGGCAGGGAGAACACGGGTATCGTTCATAACAAGGGCATCACCAGGTTCCAGCATATCAATAATAGAGTGGAAGTGTTTATCCTGCATTTCTCCCGTCTCACGATTGACAATGAGGAGTTTAGAAGCGTCCCGTTTTTCAAGGGGCGTTTGGGCAATCAATTCCTCGGGTAAGTGGAAATCAAAATCAGCTGTATTCATATATCTGTTCATTCTTTCTAAGTTCTAATCTTATCCATTATAACATGTTTCAAGTTTGGACGCTCTTTTTTTGAAAATTAAATCGTTTTCACTTGACAAAAATTGGTCTATACCATATAATAAATATAGATTGAAACGGAGGATAAAAAGATGAAAGTTATTAAAGTTGAAAACCAAATCGAAGGTGGAAAAGTTGCTTTTGAGATTTTGAAGGAAAAATTAGCCAATGGAGCTCAAACCCTAGGACTTGCGACAGGAAGTAGCCCACTTGAATTTTACAAGGAAATTGTTGAGAGTGACCTTGATTTTTCAAATCTAACCAGTGTCAACCTTGATGAGTATGTAGGGCTTGATGGAGACAATCCACAGTCTTACCGTTACTTCATGCAAGAAAACTTGTTTAACCAAAAACCATTTAAAGAAAGTTTCTTGCCTCGTGGGGTTAAGGACAATGCTGAAGCTGAAGTTGAACGCTACAACCAAATTTTGGCTGATCATCCAGTTGACCTGCAAATCTTAGGAATTGGTCGCAATGGACATATCGGCTTTAATGAGCCTGGTACTCCATTTAACAGTCAAACACATCTAGTAGAACTTGACCAGTCTACTATCGAAGCCAATGCTCGCTTCTTTGATAAGATTGAAGATGTTCCAACCCAAGCCATTTCAATGGGGATTAAAAATATCTTGGATGCCAAGTCAATCCTTCTCTTTGCTTACGGTGAGTCGAAAGCAGAAGCCATTGCAGGAACAGTGTCTGGCCCAGTGACTGAGAACCTACCAGCAAGTAGCCTCCAAAATCACCCTGATGTGACCATCATTGCAGATGCAGAAGCGCTCAGCTTGTTAGAAAAATAAAAAGTATAAGAACCACTTACTCTTTGGAGTGAGTGGCTTTTTACTTCAAATGTTCACTATTCTGCTAAAAGAAATTTTTCTGTAATTCACCGTAACAGTTGTCGATATTTCATATAAAAATGAAAGTTCTATAATGAAGTTAGCCACCCAGTCTTCCTAAAAATATAATGGTTTAACTAGTTTATAGTTAGCCCCTGATTTCATTTGATAATAGGCTTGAAGATATTAGGCTCGCTAGCCAAGGCTAAGTCTAGCCTTGGTTTAGCTGACCGAACATCTTCAAGGGAAACTGTTGTCAAATGAAATCTAGTTATAGGCATAAGAAAACACTTCTGTGTTATACTTGTTATTCACCACAAACACAAGAGTTGTTGATGCTGGAAATCATGATATAACTGGCAATTCCTGATATGTGAAGAAAGGTTGAAATCCAGCCTGTTATATTTGGTAGAAGCATGGTTAGAGATAGAACGATTAAAAGGATATAAAATAGTTTTAATACTAAATTGAAATTTTTCCATATACTAAACATACTCATTACCCCACCCGTTACAAAAGCATAGCCAATAGCAGAGATACCCGATGCCTGAATTTCTTGATTCTGTGTTAATATATGGAATGCAATTGAAGATATTACCATAGAAGTAATAAAAACTAAAAATACATATTTTGATCCCCTTTTATACTCCAATAGCCCACCAAAAGGAAGTAACATTAAAGTATTTAAAACTAAATGAAACCATATAAACCATACTGGTGCTTCTTTACTTCCATGCATAAATGTACCACTAAAGTATTGCCAACAATAAATTGGCTTTGAATGAAATGCAAATAAGTCATACATTACACTTCCCAAAAAGGTAGTAAGAATTCCTAGCAATAAACAAATTACAACTAAAATACTGACCACAGGGCAAATTTTTATGATTCTTTTCATGTTATAGATTCACTTCTAAATAATACTAATCTTTGCTAATCAATATGTGCCACTATTATATCATTTCCATCTATAAATGTTAATCAATTTTAACAAGATTAAACAAGATTAAAATTGAAGATAATATAAGTTTATGGCAGTTTTTTCTTGACAATTATTCCTTTTACGTGTAAAATAGAATAGATCTTGAACTTGAAGGGAGTGAAAAAAATGTCTAAAACAGTAGTACGTAAGAATGAATCTCTTGACGACGCACTTCGTCGTTTCAAACGTGCGGTTACTAAAGCTGGTACTCTTCAAGAAACACGCAAACGTGAATTCTATGAAAAACCTTCTGTAAAACGTAAACGTAAATCAGAAGCAGCTCGTAAACGTAAAAAATTCTAATTAGAAATGAAAGGCTAGAGAAATCTAGTCTTTTTCTTTTAAATAAATACTTCAAAGCCTGCAAAAATCTCAAATATCCTCCTACAATTTGATATAATAGTAAAAAGAACTCATTTGAAGGAGGAAATGATGTCGGTTTTAGTAAAAGAAGTGATTGAAAAGCTTAGACTAGACATTGTCTATGGCGAACCAGAATTACTTGAAAAGGAAATCAATACCGCGGACATTACGCGACCTGGTCTTGAAATGACGGGCTATTTTGACTATTATACGCCTGAGCGAATCCAGCTCTTGGGAATGAAGGAGTGGTCCTACCTCGTTTCGATGTCCTCTCACAACCGTTACCAAGTCTTGAAAAAAATGTTTCTACCTGAGACACCTGCGGTTATTGTTGCTCGTGGTTTGGTGGTTCCAGAGGAGATGCTAAAGGCAGCCAGAGAATGTAAGATTGCCATTTTAACCAGCCGTACGGCAACCAGTCGTTTATCTGGAGAGTTATCTAGTTATCTGGATTCACGTTTAGCAGAACGGACCAGTGTGCACGGTGTCTTGATGGATATCTATGGGATGGGTGTCTTGATTCAGGGCGATAGTGGTATCGGTAAGAGTGAAACAGGTCTTGAGCTTGTCAAACGTGGGCACCGCTTGGTAGCAGATGATCGGGTAGATATTTACTCTAAGGATGAATTAACTCTTTGGGGAGAACCGGCTGAAATCTTGAAACACTTGATTGAAATTCGTGGGGTTGGGATTATCGATGTCATGAGCCTCTACGGTGCGAGTGCCGTCAAGGATTCTTCACAAGTCCAGCTGGCTGTTTACTTGGAAAACTATGATACGCATAAGACCTTTGATCGTCTAGGAAATAATGCAGAGGAACTTGAAATTTCTGGCGTATCTATTCCTCGTATCCGTATCCCGGTAAAAACAGGTCGTAATATCTCTGTCGTGATTGAGGCTGCTGCCATGAATTATCGTGCCAAGGAAATGGGCTTTGATGCGACACGTTTGTTCGAAGAACGCTTGACAAATCTCATTGCTCAAAACGAGGTGCCAAATGCTTGATCCAATTGCTATCCATCTAGGCCCTCTAGCCATTCGTTGGTATGCCTTGTGTATTGTGACAGGTTTGATTCTTGCGGTTTATTTGACCATGAAAGAAGCGCCTAGAAAGAAGATCATACCAGACGATATTTTAGATTTTATCTTGATCGCTTTTCCTCTGGCTATTTTAGGAGCACGTCTCTATTATGTTATTTTCCGTTTTGATTACTATAGTCAGAATTTGGGAGAAATTTTTGCCATTTGGAATGGTGGTTTGGCCATTTACGGTGGTTTGATTACCGGTGCCCTTGTACTCTACATTTTTGCTGATCGTAAACTCATTAATACTTGGGATTTTCTAGATATTGCGGCACCTAGCGTCATGATTGCCCAAAGTTTGGGGCGCTGGGGCAATTTCTTTAACCAAGAAGCTTATGGTGCAGCGGTGGATAACCTGAATTATCTACCTGCCTTTATCCGTGACCAGATGTATATTGAGGGGAGCTATCGTCAGCCAACCTTCCTTTATGAGTCCCTATGGAATCTACTTGGCTTTGTCTTGATTCTGATTTTTAGACGAAAATGGAAGAGTCTCAGACGAGGTCATATCACGGCCTTTTACTTGATTTGGTATGGTTTCGGTCGTATGGTCATCGAAGGTATGCGGACAGATAGTCTCATGTTCTTTGGCCTTCGAGTGTCTCAATGGCTATCAGTTGTTCTTATCGGTCTCGGTATTTTTATCATTCTATATCAAAATCGAAAGAAGGCCCCATACTATGTTACAGAGGAGGAAAACTAAATGTTAGAAGTTGCATATATTCTTGTAGCCCTTGCTTTGATTGTCTTTTTAGTCTATCTAATCATTACTGTACAAAAGCTTGGACGTGTTATCGATGAAACAGAGAAGACGATTAAAACCTTAACTTCAGATGTGGATGTGACCTTGCATCATACCAATGAATTGCTGTCTAAGGTCAATGTCTTGGCAGATGATATTAATGTCAAGGTGGCAACGATTGATCCACTCTTTAGTGCTGTTGCAGATTTATCTCTATCTGTTTCAGACCTCAATGATCATGCGCGTGTCTTGAGCAAGAAAGCTTCATCAGCTGGTTCAAAAACACTCAAAACTGGTGCAAGTTTGTCAGCTCTTCGTCTTGCAAGTAAATTTTTCAAAAAATAAAAAAGGAGAATTCTTATGGGTAAACTATCCTCAATCCTTTTAGGAACCGTTTCAGGTGCAGCTCTTGCCTTGTTTTTAACAAGCGACAAGGGAAAACAAGTTTGCAGTCAGGCTCAAGATTTTCTAGATGATTTGAGAGAAGATCCTGAGTATGCCAAGGAGCAGGTCTGTGAAAAACTGACAGAAGTCAAGGAGCAGGCTACAGATTTTGTTCTTAAAACCAAAGAACAGGTTGAGTCAGGTGAAATCACTGTGGACAGTGTCCTTGCTCAAGCCAAATCATGTGCCCGTCAAGCGACAGAAGCATCAAAAGATCGATTCAATAATCTCAAGGAGCAATGGCAAGAAAAGGCCGAAACTCTTGATGAATCAGAAGAGATTGTTATTGACATAATAGAAGAATAAATCATCACCATCTCTGGACGGACTATGTATCTGGGGATGGTGATTTTTTTCTTGTAGTCTGTCTTTGTGGTATAATAAGTACTATGCAGAAGAAACCAACGTCAGCCTATGTGCACATTCCGTTTTGTACCCAGATTTGTTATTATTGTGACTTTTCAAAAGTTTTTATCAAGAATCAGCCGGTAGATAGTTATTTGGAACATCTGTTAGAAGAGTTTCAATCTTATGATATTAAAAAGTTGAGAACCCTCTATATCGGTGGTGGCACACCGACAGCTTTGTCAGCGTCACAACTAGAGGTGTTATTGAAGGGCTTGACTGAAAACTTGGACTTGTCTGTCTTGGAGGAGTTGACCATTGAAGCCAATCCAGGCGACTTGGACGCGGATAAGATTGCTGTTTTGAAAAACTCGGCTGTCAATCGTGTTTCGCTAGGTGTGCAGACCTTTGATGATAAGATGCTGAAAAAGATTGGGCGCAGTCATTTGGAGAAGGATATTTATGAAAATATCGACCGCCTGAAACTGGCTGGTTTTGACAATATCTCCATTGATTTGATTTATGCACTGCCTGGTCAGACCATGGAGCAGGTCAAGGAAAATGTGGCTAAAGCCATTGGGTTGGATATTCCCCATATGAGTCTGTATAGCTTGATTTTGGAAAATCATACGGTCTTTATGAACCGTATGCGACGAGGAAAATTGCCTCTGCCTAAGGAGGAACTGGAAGCGGAGATGTTTGAGTACATCATCGCAGAGCTGGAGCGAGCAGGTTTTGAGCATTATGAGATTTCCAATTTCTCAAAGCCTGGTTTTGAAAGTCGCCACAATCTCATGTACTGGGACAATGCTGAATACTATGGCATCGGTGCTGGGGCATCTGGTTATGTAGATGGAGTGCGCTATAAGAATCATGGTCCCATTCGTCATTATCTCAGTGCAGTTGAGGAAGGCAATGCTCGGATCACAGAAGAACACCTGAGTCAAAAGGAGCAAATGGAAGAGGAAATGTTCCTAGGTCTCCGCAAGAAATCAGGAGTCTCCATGGCGCGATTTGAGGATAAATTCGACCGGTCGTTTGAGGGGCTTTATGGAGAAATTGTCAAGGACTTGGTTCAACAAGGTCTCATGCAAATAGACGGTGATCGCGTACGCATGACAAAAAGAGGTCTCTTTTTAGGAGACACCGTAGCAGAACGATTTATTTTGGAGTAGGATGATGGGCTTAACTTATCAAATGAAAATGAAAATTCCTTTTGATATGGCTGATATGAATGGTCATATTAAACTTCCAGATGTGATTTTACTGTCCCTGCAAGTTTCAGGGATGCAGTCGATTGAGCTGGGAGTTAGTGATAAGACTATTTTGGAAGAGCATAATCTGGTCTGGATTATCACAGACTATGATATTGAGGTGGTTCGTTTGCCTCGTTTTGCGGAAGAAATTACCATCGAAACGGAAGCTTTGAGCTACAATCGGCTCTTTTGCTACCGTCGCTTTACCATTTATGATGAAACGGGGCAGGAGCTTATCCACATGATGGCGACCTTTGTTCTCATGAACCGCGATAGTCGAAAAGTCCATGCTGTCGAACCTGAGATTGTGGCTCCTTACCAGTCTGAGTTTTCCAAAAAATTGCTGCGAGGACCTAAATATCAAAGTTTGGAAAATCCAATCAGCATGGATTACCATGTCCGTTTTTACGATTTAGATATGAATGGTCATGTTAATAACAGTAAGTATCTAGACTGGATTTTTGAGGTCATGGGAGCCGACTTTTTGACCCAATATATTCCCAAGAAAATCAATCTCAAGTATGTCAAGGAAGTTCGACCAGGTGGGGTGATCTCATCAGCTGTTGAACGGACTGGACTGGAAAGCAAGCATGAAATCACAAGTGACGGAGCTACCAATGCCCAAGCAATTATTACTTGGCAAGAAATGAAGAAGGATTAGAGAAAAATATGAAATATAAAGGCTATTTAATTGATTTAGACGGAACGATTTATAAGGGGAAAGACCGAATTCCAGCAGGGGAGGCTTTTATCCATGAATTGCAAAAGCGGGACATTCCCTATCTCTTTGTGACCAACAATACAACCCGCACTCCTGAGAGTGTTCAGCAGATGTTGGCTCAGAATTTTAATATCGATACGCCCCTGTCGACTGTCTACACAGCAACTTTGGCGACTATCGATTATATGAATGACTTGGGGCTTGAAAAGACCGTCTATGTCATCGGAGAAGCAGGGCTCAAGGAAGCCATCAAGCCGGCTGGATATATTGAAGACAAGGAAAATCCTGCCTATGTGGTAGTTGGACTGGACTGGCAAGTGGACTATGAAAAATTTGCCACAGCAACTCTTGCTATTCAAAAAGGCGCTCACTTTATCGGAACCAATCCTGACCTCAACATCCCGACAGAACGCGGTCTTTTGCCAGGTGCTGGTTCACTGATTACGCTGCTTGAAGTAGCAACACGTGTGAAGCCTGTTTATATCGGAAAACCAAATGCCATCATCATGGGCAAGGCGGTTGAGCACTTAGGTTTGGAACGTGAAGAGTTAATCATGGTTGGGGATAATTACTTGACTGATATTCGAGCTGGGATTGATAATGGCATTCCAACGCTCTTGGTAACGACTGGTTTTACCAAGGCAGAAGAAGTAGCAGACCTGCCAATCGCACCGACTCATGTGGTTTCTAGCCTTGCGGAGTGGAACTTTGATGAAAACTAAACTGACCTTTTGGGGCTCTATGCTCTTTCTCCTCTCCCTCTCAATCCTTATGACCATTTATCTGGCTTGGATTGTTTATCCGCTGGAAATTCAGTGGCTGAACTTAACGGATCGGGTCTATTTAAAACCAGAAACCATTCAATACAACTTTCATATTTTGATGAATTATCTGACCAATCCTTTTAGTCAGGTCTTACAGATGCCAGATTTTCGTTCATCAGCAGCTGGTTTGCACCACTTTGCGGTGGTCAAGAACCTCTTTCACTTTGTTCAACTAGTAGCCCTAGTGACACTGCCAAGTTTTTACGTCTTTGTCAAAGGGATTGTGAAAAAGGGCTTTTTATCTTTATTTAGTAAGGGACTTCTGACTCTAGTAGTTTTGCCTTTGGTGATTGGGCTTGGGGGAGTTCTGATTGGTTTTGACCAATTCTTTACTCTTTTCCATCAAATTCTCTTTGTGGGAGATGATACCTGGCTTTTTGATCCAGCCAAGGATCCTGTTATTCTGATTTTGCCAGAGACCTTTTTCCTCCATGCCTTCCTCCTCTTTTTTGCCCTCTATGAAAGCTTCTTTGGTTATTTTTATCTGAAAAGTCGTGGGAAATAATACTAAAGATGTTCTTATTTTGAGTAAATAAGTTAGGTATGTGATTCGAAACTATTGACAAGAGTGAATTAACTAAATCTACCTTACCTCAATCGTTCGCAAACAGTCTATTTTTCTTGAAAAAATAGGCTTTTTTTCTAAAAATCTCTAGTCAAGCGCTTTATTTTTTTGTATAATAGAATTAGCAAAGTATAGATAAGAAGAGAAAAGCATGATTACACTATTTCTATCACCGAGCTGTACTTCATGTCGTAAGGCGAAGGCCTGGTTAGAAAAACATAAGGTGCCCTTTGAGGAGCACAATATTATGACCAGTCCTTTAACAAGAAAAGAATTACAACACATCCTTTCCTTGACCGAAAATGGTACTGATGACATCATTTCAACTCGTTCAAAAATTTTTCAAAAATTGAATATTGATGTAGAGAGTATCTCGGTATCGGAATTGCTTCATTTGATTGAGCAGCATCCTAGTCTTTTGCGTCGTCCCATTATTATTGATGCCAAACGTATGCAAATCGGTTTTAATGAAGATGAGATTCGTGCTTTTCTCCCTCGTAGTTACCGTAAGCAAGAACTAAAAGAAGCAAGAATGAGAGCTGGTATTAGTTAATGAACAAACAGTATAGTTACCCACTAGATTTGTCGTGGAGCACTGAAGAACTTGCTTCAGTGCTTTCTTTTTTTAATGATGTTGAAGCTACCTATGAAGGCAAGATAGAGGCTAAAAAGTTACTGGATTCCTATAAGGGATTCAAATTGGTTGTGCCAAGCAAGAGTGAAGAGAAACGTTTGGGACGAGAATTTGAAACAGTGAGTGGCTATTCGCTTTACCGAGCAGTTCAGACTGCCAAGGAAAAAGGGGAAGGAAAGATTTCTCTTGGAAAGTAAGTTTGAATTTGCTAAAGAGCTAATTAAGAAAGCAGGCCAGTACATCCTTGACCATATGCAGGAAGATTTGTGTGTTGAGACTAAGACCTCTCCAACAGATTTGGTGACCAGACTGGACAAGGAAGTTCAGGAACTTTTGGTTGGTGAAATTCTATCCCGTTATCCTGAGGATAAGATTTGTGCTGAAGAAGGTTGTCTGCGAGCCTCGGTTCAAGAGGGCAAGGTTTGGGTTATTGATCCGATTGATGGGACCAATAATTTTGTCGCCCAGCAAGAAGATTTTGCTGTTATGGTGGCTTATTTTGAAAATGGTCGTGGACAGTTTGGTCTCATTTATGATGTGGTCAAAGGGGATTGTTATCACGGGGGAGGAGCCTTTCCCGTTTGTCTAAATGATAAGATCCTAGCTCCCTTTAAAGCAAAACCACTTGGAGATTTCCTTATTGCAGGGAATAGTGGTATGCTGGAAACCAACGAATGGGGGCTGGCTGATTTGAGTCGAGCGGTACT
>CABTAV010000045.1:0-11166 GCA_902482895.1 uncultured Streptococcus sp.
CAAAATAAACGCTACAAGGGTGTTTTAACCATGGTAGATGGTGATTTTTCAGCTGCAGCGGGCAATTGGAAGGGAGCAAATGGCGAAACTATCACAGTTTCATCAGGTGGTCAATTTACAGTAGAATCTTCTGATGGAAAGAAAGAAAATTACTCTCTCAAAGGCTATTCTTATACTCTTGATGATGGCAAGTATAATGCCAAAATTGGTGGAGGAAAAGTCATCCAAATTACAACAGGAGCGGATGGTAAGGTTTCCAGTGTTGCTTTGAGTCAATAATAAAATTTGGTGCTTTAACTTTTACTAGAAATCGTGCTGTAAAAGAGTGAGCCAACTGTTTTTCACTTAGTTTCTCCAAGAGAAAGTGGTATAATAAAAAAATCAAAGGAAAACGAGTGATAATACATGGCGGATAAATTAATATTACCTCAAAACACACGACTGATGGGAGTATTTCTTGGATTTGTAGGTGGTTCTTTGGATGTGTTTTGCCATATTCAATACCGTAGTTTGGTAGCGACACAGACAGGGAATATTCTCCTACTTATATCTGATTGGCACGACTCAAATGTCATCAATACGATGCTGCGATTCTGCTCAATTATCTTCTTTTCTCTAGGATTTCTGTTTGCCCTACACATGAAAGAATACCGCAAAACGGCCTACTGGCGAGTTAAGATGTTGCTTCCTTTATTTATTGGGACACTTATTTTGCCTTTCTTTTCACGATCTCCTCTATTAGAAGTTCCTTTCATCGCTTTTGGAACAGGAATGATGATGCTAACATTTACGGGTAGCTTGATTGAAGATCATCCCTATGTCATTTTTATGACGTCTGGAAATTACCGAAAGATGTTGACCGCTTTGTATCGCATTGCTAGAAGAGAAGGAAATATCCAAGAATACCGTCGTCAAGCCTTAAATTATGGGCTTGTTGTGGGAAGTTTCATAGTGGGGGCAATCAGCTTGGCTGTATTGATGCATTTTCTTCATGAATGGTCTGTTTGGATTATCAGCCTCAATTTGTTTTTGATTATGTCCTACTATATAGCTAGAGTGAAGCAATTAGATTTACAAGATGAAAACATATAAAAAACGACAAGACTCATTTTTGAGCTTTGTCGTTTTTGTGAGTTGTAGATGTGAGACTATGCTTTATCCAACTGCAAGAGGGCTTCAATCTCTGCTAGGGTGCTAGCTTGTGAAATAGCTCCACGAAGTTTGGCAGCGCCAGATGTTCCACGGAGGTAGTGAGGAGCGAGGCCACGGAATTCACGAACTGCGACATTTTCCCCTTTGAGGTTAATCAAGCGTTTCAAGTGTTCGTAGGCAATTTTCATCTTGTCTTCAAAGGTCAAATCAGGTAGGATCTCTCCTGTTTCAAAGTAGTGGTTGATTTGGTTGAAGAGGTATGGATTTCCCATAGCTGCGCGGCCAATCATGACTGCGTCAGCACCGACTTCTTCGATACGCTGTTTGGCTTCTTGAACTGTACGGATGTCACCGTTGGCGATAAATGGAATCTTGGTCAAAGCTTGAGCGACCTTGTGAAGGGTCTCAAGATCTGCGTGACCTGTATACATTTGCTCACGGGTACGGCCATGCATGGCGAGGGCAGAAACACCTGCAGCTTCAGCAGCCAGGGCATTTTCTACTGCCAGAGATGGGTCAGCCCAGCCGGTACGCATTTTGACAGTAAGTGGGATATCAAGGACAGATTGGACCTTGTTGATGATCGAGTAGATCTTGTCAGGATCCTTGAGCCACATAGCGCCAGCTTCGTTCTTCACGATTTTGTTGACAGGACAACCCATGTTGATATCGACGATATCAGTTTTGGTGTTTTCTTGGATGAATTCTGCTGCGCGTGCTAGGCTGTCTTCATCGCTACCAAAAAGTTGGATAGAGACTGGGTTTTCTCCTTCATCAATATGAAGCATGTGCAGGGTTTTTTCGTTGTTGTATTGGATTCCCTTGTCAGAGACCATTTCCATGACAACAAGTCCAGCTCCGAGCTCTTTTGCAATAGTACGAAAGGCTGAGTTGGTGACACCAGCCATGGGTGCTAAAACGGTACGATTGGGAATCTCAACATTGCCAATCATAAAAGGTGTATTAAGATTTGTCACGAATGAGTTCCTCCAGGTCGTTTTCATCAAAGTTGTAAGTAGTTTGGCAGAATTGACAAGTGATTTCTGCTCCGTGGTCTTCCTCTTTCATTTCCTGCAAGTCTGAGCTTGGAAGGCTGGCAAGAGCGTTCATAAAGCGTTCATGGCTACAGTCACATTGGAAACGGATTTCTTCTTCAGAAAGATGCTTGTAGGCCTCGTCACCGTAGATTGCCTTGAGGAGGGCTTCGATATGGTCGTCGCTTTCGAGAAGAGTAGAGATAGCTGGCATTTCTTGGATGCGTTTTTCAAAGCGAGTAATCTCTTCTTCCTTGGTTCCCGGCAAGACTTGAACTAGAAAACCACCAGCAACCTTGACCTTGTCTTCCTCGTCCAAAAGGACATTGAGGCCGACTGCTGAAGGAGTTTGTTGGCTTTCAGTCAGGTAAAAGGCAAGATCTTCACCGATTTCCCCAGAGATGAGGGGAGTCATAGAGTTGTAAGGATTTCCAGTACCGTAGTCTGTGATAACGAGGAATTGACCATTGCCGACAAAAGGTCCGACAAGGACTTCACCAGTTGCAGTCTTTTTGATGTCAACACCAGGGTTTTGAACGTAACCTTTGACATTCCCCTTGGTGTCAGCGACGGTGATGATAGCACCTAGAGAGCTAGATCCCAGCACTTTAACTGTTAGTTTAGTATTTCCTTTTTCATTGGCTGCGAGAATCTGGCTAGCGATAAGAGTTCGACCAAGCGCTACAGTTGAGCTAGCTTGGGTTTGGTGTTTTTCTTGAGCAGTGCGGACGGTTTCTGTGCTGTCAAGGACAAAAGCACGAAAGGCTCCGCTTTCTGATATTGTTTTAATAATTTTATCCATAGCTACTATTTTAGCATAAAAATGCCCAAAGGGGGAGCCGTGTGTTTGCTGATTTTTAGGATAATAGACCAGGAAATCAGCATGAAAATAAAAAGAGAAACAGATTATTTCAGCATTTGTAAGATTTATGCTATGCTTAAGATAGAAAATGAAAGGGGTAACAAATGTATTTAGGAGATTTGATGGAAAAGGCTGAATCTGGCCAATTTTCAATCCTTTCCTTTCTATTACAAGAGTCTCAGACGACTGTCAAGGCTGTAATGGAGGAAACAGGATTTTCAAAAGCAACCCTAACCAAATATGTCACCCTGCTCAATGACAAGGCTTTGGACAGTGGTTTAGAGCTGAACATCTCCTTAGAAGATGAAAATCTGTGCCTGTCGATCGGTGCAGCTACAAAGGGGAGAGATATTCGGAGTTTGTTTTTGGAGAATGCGGTTAAATACCAGATTTTAATTTATCTTCTCTACCACCAACAGTTTTTAGCCCATCAGCTGGCTCAAGAATTGATGATTAGTGAGGCAACGCTTGGCCGTCACTTGGCTAGCTTAAATCAGATTTTGTCAGAATTTGATTTATCTATTCAAAATGGACGTTGGCGAGGTCCAGAGCATCAGATTCGCTATTTCTATTTCTGTCTTTTCCGCAAGGTCTGGTCCAGTCAGGAATGGGAAGGCCATATGCAGAAACCAGAGAGAAAACAGGAGATTGCTACACTAGAAGAAATCTGCGGTGCAAGTTTGTCTTCGGGGCAGAAATTGGACCTGGTTCTCTGGGCTCACATCAGTCAACAACGTCTCCGGGTCAATGCCTGTCAGTTTCAAGTCATAGAAGAAAAAATGCGAGGGTATTTTGACAATATTTTCTACCTTCGTTTGCATCGAAAGGCTCCGTTCTTTTTTGCTGGACAACACCTTCCTTTAGGAACTGAGGATGGGGAGATGATGATATTCTTCTCTTTCCTCCTATCTCATCGCATTCTTCCTCTTCATACTATGGAATATATCCTTGGTTTTGGAGGGCAGTTGGCAGATTTGCTGACGCAATTGATTCAAGAAATGAAGAAGGAGGAGTTGCTAGGCGGTTATACAGAGGACCATGTCACCTATGAACTTAGTCAGCTTTGTGGTCAAGTTTATCTCTATAAGGGTTATATCTTACAGGACCGCTACAAGTACCAGTTAGAGAATCGTCATCCTTATTTGCTGATGGAACATGATTTTAAAGAGACAGCAGAAGAGATTTTTCATGCCTTGCCTACCTTTCAACAGGGGACGGATTTGGATAAGAAGATTCTCTGGGAATGGCTCCAGTTGATGGAGTATATGGCTGAAAATGGTAGTCAGCATATGCGAATTGGTCTGGATTTGACATCTGGTTTTCTTGTTTTTTCAAGGATGGCAGCCATTTTGAAACGGTATTTGGAATACAACCGTTTTATTACCATTGAAGCCTATGACCGAACTCGGCATTATGATTTGCTGGTTACCAATAACCCGATTCATAAGAAGGAACAGACACCAGTCTATTATTTAAAAAATGACTTGGATATGGAAGATTTGGCAGCGATTCGTCAGTTATTATTCACTTAAAAGGCTTGGTCGTTCCAGGTCTTTTTTGTGAAATTCACACAATCTCCTCACATTTTTTTAAAAATTAAAAAAAGTTGATGAACAAGAAAGCGCTTTATTTTGTATACTAGTTAGTGTAAAGAGGAAACATCCTCAAGATCATTCTCAGGAGGACAGCACATGTCACAAGAAAAATACATCATGGCCATTGACCAGGGAACTACAAGCTCTCGTGCCATTATTTTCAACAAAAAAGGAGAAAAGGTCAGCTCGAGTCAAAAAGAGTTTACCCAGATTTTCCCTCAGGCAGGTTGGGTAGAGCACAATGCCAATGAAATTTGGAACTCAGTCCAGTCAGTTATTGCGGGTGCTTTCATCGAAAGTGGTGTCAAGCCAAGTCAAATCGAAGCAATCGGGATTACCAACCAACGTGAAACAACTGTTGTATGGGATAAGAAAACAGGGCTCCCTATCTACAACGTTATCGTTTGGCAATCACGCCAGACAGCCCCTTTGGCTGAGCAACTAAAAAACCAAGGTTATGTGGAAAAATTCCATGAAAAGACTGGTTTGATCATCGATGCTTACTTCTCAGCGACTAAGGTTCGTTGGATTTTGGATCATGTAGAAGGCGCTCAAGAGCGAGCAGAAAAAGGGGAATTGCTCTTTGGTACCATTGATACTTGGTTGGTTTGGAAATTGACTGACGGTGCGGCTCACGTGACGGACTACTCAAATGCAGCCCGTACCATGCTTTATAACATTAAAGAACTCAAATGGGATGATGAGATTTTGGAAATCCTCAACATTCCTAAGGCTATGCTACCAGAAGTTCGTTCTAACTCTGAAATCTACGGCAAGACAGCCCCATTCCATTTCTACGGTGGAGAAGTTCCAATCTCAGGTATGGCTGGGGACCAACAAGCGGCCCTCTTTGGACAGTTGGCCTTTGAACCTGGTATGGTTAAAAATACTTATGGAACAGGCTCTTTCATCATCATGAATACTGGTGAAGAAATGCAGTTGTCTGAAAATAACCTCTTGACAACCATTGGTTACGGAATTAACGGCAAGGTTTACTATGCCTTAGAAGGTTCTATCTTCATCGCAGGAAGTGCCATTCAATGGCTTCGTGACGGTCTTCGCATGGTAGAAAATTCACCAGAATCTGAAAAATACGCTCGTGATTCTCACAACAACGATGAAGTTTATGTCGTTCCAGCCTTTACAGGTCTAGGTGCTCCATACTGGAACCAAAACGCTCGTGGTTCTGTCTTTGGTTTGACTCGTGGAACAAGTAAAGAAGACTTTATCAAGGCAACCTTGCAATCTATCGCTTATCAAGTCCGTGATATCATCGATACCATGCAAGTGGATGCGCAGACAGCTATCCAAGTCTTGAAGGTAGATGGTGGTGCAGCCATGAATAACTTCCTCATGCAGTTCCAAGCTGATATTTTGGGAATCGATATCGCACGCGCCAAAAACTTGGAAACAACAGCTCTAGGGGCAGCCTTCCTAGCAGGTTTGTCAGTGGGCTACTGGAAGGATTTGGATGAGTTGAAACTCTTGAACGAGACAGGAGAACTCTTTGAACCATCTATGAACGAATCGCGCAAGGAACAACTCTACAAGGGCTGGAAGAAGGCTGTAAAAGCAACTCAAGTCTTTGCGGAAGTAGACGACTAATACTGGAAGAATAAAGCGACTCAGTTAGAAAGTGTGTAAATATGGAATTTTCAAAGAAAACACGTGAATTATCAATTCAAAAAATGCAGGAACGTACCTTGGACCTCTTGATTATCGGTGGAGGTATCACTGGTGCTGGTGTAGCCTTGCAGGCGGCAGCTAGTGGTCTAGATACTGGTTTGATTGAAATGCAGGACTTCGCAGAAGGAACATCCAGCCGTTCAACAAAATTGGTTCATGGAGGACTACGTTACCTTAAGCAATTTGATGTAGAAGTGGTATCAGATACAGTTTCTGAACGTGCAGTGGTTCAACAAATCGCTCCACACATTCCGAAACCAGACCCAATGCTCTTGCCAGTTTACGATGAAGATGGAGCTACTTTTAGCCTCTTCCGTCTTAAAGTAGCTATGGATCTTTACGACCTCTTGGCAGGTGTCAACAACACACCAGCTGCTAACAAGGTTTTGAGCAAGGAAGAAGTCTTGGAACGCCAGCCAAACTTGAAGAAAGAAGGTTTGGTAGGAGGTGGAGTTTATCTTGACTTCCGTAACAACGATGCTCGTCTCGTGATCGAAAACATCAAACGTGCCAACCAGGACGGTGCCCTCATTGCTAACCACGTGAAGGCAGAAGGCTTCCTATTTGACGAAAGTGGCAAGATTACAGGTGTTGTAGCTCGTGATCTCTTGACAGACCAAGTCTTTGAAATCAAGGCCCGTCTGGTTATTAACACAACAGGTCCTTGGAGCGACAAGGTGCGCAATTTGTCTAATAAGGGAACACAATTCTCACAAATGCGTCCAACTAAGGGAGTTCACTTGGTAGTGGATTCAAGCAAGATCAAGGTTTCACAGCCAGTTTACTTTGATACAGGTTTGGGTGACGGTCGGATGGTCTTTGTTCTCCCACGTGAAAACAAGACCTACTTCGGTACAACTGATACAGACTACACAGGTGATTTGGAACATCCAAAAGTAACTCAGGAAGATGTAGATTACCTACTTGGTATTGTGAATAACCGTTTCCCAGAAGCAAATATTACTGTTGCTGACATTGAAAGTAGCTGGGCAGGTCTTCGTCCATTGATCGCAGGCAATAGCGCTTCTGACTACAATGGAGGAAATAACGGTACAATCAGTGATGAAAGCTTTAACAACTTGATTGCGACTGTTGAGTCTTACCTCTCTAAAGAAAAAACGCGTGAAGATGTTGAGTCTGCTGTCAGCAAGCTTGAAAGTAGTACCTCTGAGAAACATTTGGACCCATCTGCAGTTTCACGTGGTTCGAGCTTGGACCGTGATGACAATGGCCTTTTGACCCTTGCTGGTGGTAAAATCACAGACTACCGTAAGATGGCTGAAGGAGCTATGGAGCGCGTGGTTGACATCCTCAAAGCAGAATTTGACCGCAGCTTTAAACTGATCAACTCTAAGACTTACCCTGTTTCAGGTGGGGAATTGAACCCAGCAAATGTGGACTCAGAAATCGAAGCCTTTGCGCAACTTGGAGTGTCACGTGGTTTGGATAGCAAGGAAGCTCATTACCTAGCAAATCTTTATGGTTCAAATGCACCGAAAGTCTTTGCTCTTGCTCATAGTTTAGAACAAGCACCAGGACTCAGCTTGGCAGATACCTTGTCCCTTCACTATGCAATGCGCAATGAGTTGGCTCTGAGCCCAGTTGACTTCCTCCTTCGTCGTACCAACCACATGCTCTTTATGCGTGATAGTTTGGATAGCATCGTTGAGCCAGTTTTGGATGAAATGGGACGATTCTATGACTGGACTGAAGAAGAAAAAGCCGCTTACCGTGCGGATGTCGAAGCAGCTCTTGCTAACAACGATTTAGCAGAATTAAAAAATTAAGAAAAAATAAAAGAGGCGGCGGGCAACAATCCTTGTCGCCCGCCCCTTCTTTTTAATGGAGATAGAAAGATGATGAATGAATTATTTGGAGAATTTTTGGGAACTTTAATCCTGATTCTTCTAGGAAATGGTGTTGTTGCAGGTGTGGTTCTTCCTAAAACTAAGAGCAATAGCTCAGGTTGGATTGTGATTACCATGGGTTGGGGGATTGCAGTTGCGGTTGCAGTATTTGTATCTGGCAAGCTCAGTCCAGCTCATTTAAACCCAGCTGTGACAATTGGTGTGGCTTTAAAAGGTGGTTTGCCTTGGGCTTCCGTTTTCCCTTATATCTTAGCCCAGTTTGCAGGGGCTATGCTGGGTCAGATTTTGGTTTGGTTGCAATTCAAGCCACATTATGAGGCAGAAGAAAATGCAGGAAATATTTTGGCTACTTTCAGCACAGGCCCAGCTATAAAAGATACTGTATCAAACTTGATTAGCGAAATCCTTGGCACCTTTGTATTGGTATTGACAATCTTTGCTTTGGGACTTTATGACCTTCAAGCAGGAATCGGAACCTTTGCAGTGGGAACTTTGATTGTCGGTATCGGTCTATCACTAGGTGGGACAACAGGTTATGCCTTGAACCCTGCACGTGACCTTGGACCTCGTATCATGCACAGTATCCTTCCAATTTCAAACAAGGGAGACGGAGACTGGTCTTATGCCTGGATTCCTGTTGTGGGACCTGTTATCGGTGCAGCCTTGGCCGTGCTTGTATTCTCACTTTTCTAATCTAGAAAACAATTATGTTGATAAAGCTTGAGATGAAAATCTCAGGCTTTTTTCGTTGAGTATAACTTCTTAGAGCTAGCCAACAATGATAATCATCATTCCTTAAAAAGTAGGAGTAATAAAGGCAATAGCTTTTTCTTTTTCATGTGAAAAATCTCACTTTTGTTTTCTGCTATTTTATGCTAAAATATTAAAAATCAAATTTTAATTTTAAAGTTGGTAACTAAGATGGGAGCGTTACATGTCTAATTCATTTATTAAGTTGTTAGTCTCTCAATTGTTTGCAAATTTAGCAGATATTTTCTTTAGAGTAACAATCATTGCTAACATATACATTATTTCAAAATCAGTAATTGCCACATCACTAGTTCCCATTTTAATAGGGATATCCTCTTTTGTTGCGAGTCTTTTAGTTCCTTTAGTTACTAAAAGGATAGCGCTAAATAGGGTTTTATCTTTATCCCAATTTGGAAAGACTATATTATTGGCGATACTGGTAGGAATGTTTACCGTAATGCAATCCGTAGCGCCTTTGGTAACCTATCTATTTGTTGTGGCAATTTCAATATTGGATGGTTTTGCAGCACCTGTTTCCTATGCTATTGTGCCACGCTATGCGACCGATTTGGGTAAGGCTAACTCAGCCTTGTCAATGACTGGTGAAGCTGTTCAGTTAGTGGGTTGGGGATTAGGTGGACTCTTGTTTTCAACAATTGGTCTCTTACCTACCACGTTTATCATTTTAATCTTGTATATCATTTCTAGCTTTCTGATGTTATTTCTTCCGAAGGCGGAAGTGGAGGTGCTAGAGTCAGAAACTAATCTTGAAATTTTGCTCAAAGGTTGGAAGTTAGTTGCTAGAGATCCTAGATTAAGACTTTTTGTATCAGCAAATTTATTGGAAATTTTCTCAAATACGATTTGGGTTTCGTCTATCATACTTGTCTTTGTAACTGAGTTATTAAATAAAACGGAAAGTTACTGGGGATATTCTAATACAGCATACTCTATTGGTATTATAATTAGTGGCTTAATTGCTTTTAGGCTATCTGAAAAGTTCCTCGCTGCTAAATGGGAAAGTATTCTTTTTTCTCTTGTAGCTATGGCAATAGTGACACTGACTATTCTACTTTTTCCAAATGCACAGGTGTTTTTAGTATTTTCAGCTTTAGTTGGTATGTTATCGCAACTAAAAGAAGTTCCTGAAAGTGTATTTCTTCAGGAAACAGTAGAGGAAAATAACTTGGTTAATGTCTATTCCGTTCTGGAAGTGATTTCGACATTAGCATTTTCAGTATTTGTTTTGCTAATGAGCTATATTACTGAGAATTTTGGTATTAGCATCAGTTTTTGGCTATCAGCAATTTGTCTGATGATAGAAGCTATTTTAATTTATATCAGACGAGATTATTTTAAATGAGAGACTTTTTCCCAACCTCATGATTTTTTAAAGTTTATATACTGGTGTTGATTAGTATTTCAGCTAAAAAGTCAGAATCCTTCACCGGTTCCTTCATAAATTTTTTGTTCTTGAATTTTATTTATTGTGTGAATAATTTTGTCTCATTATTGGGGTTCAGTACTAAGAGTCAGTTGGATTTTTTATTTTAAGAAATAAAATAACAGAAGTATTTTTAGTTTTTAAATTATGATATAATGAATAAAGTTAACTATCCTTGGTAATATGATAGGAACTAATTTTAAAAAGATAAATCATGAGATGAGAAAAAGAAAAAAGGAGTTTGTCTGGTATGAATTATTTCGAGGGGAATGAGTTTTTCCTTCTTTTGTTTGTAGTTTTACTGATTGGTTTTGTAGTAAACTTTTTTGAAAAACGTAAGGACTACTATATTTTGGTGTTCTCCCTCTTATTTGCAGGAGCTATTTATGGCAAGAGTAGAGCAATGATTGTCTATTTACTTGCCTTTGTCATTTACCAATATTTTCTAGTTTTTCTAGCACAGAGGATAGAGGCAAAGCGGCTGAAACCACTGGTTTTCCTTTCCATTCTTCCTTTAGTGATCAATAAAGTCTTTGCCCTGACTTCTCTACATTTGTTGGCATTTATTGGAATTTCTTATATGTCCTTTAAGACTATTCAGATCATGCTAGAAATATCGGATGGCTTGATTAAAGAAAAAATCAGTGTAAAAGATTACCTACAGTTTTTGCTCTTTTTTCCAACAGTTAGTGCTGGTCCGATTGATCGGAGCAGGAGATTTTTAAACGAGATAAACGATGTCATACCTCGAAAAGAGTATCTAGAGTTGGCAGGG
>CABTAV010000046.1:0-11019 GCA_902482895.1 uncultured Streptococcus sp.
GCCATAACGAAGCAACTGCTTGTGGACATGACCATAGACTGCCACGTCGGTTTCCGCATCTAGCAGTTGGTCAAATTTATCTGTATCATTCCCAACCAGTAGGTCCCCACCATAGTTTTTGTCAGGTAAATTATGAGAGATAGAAAAGCGCAGTCCTTCAATTTCTTTCTTTTCCAGCAAAGGCAAGCTTCGTAGCCAGACAATCGTTGCAGAATCCATTCGCTCCATCAAAAACTGGGTCATTCGCATTGATTGGATTTCTTGTGGATGTTCCAAACCATATTCGCCATCCAAGGCCTCAAGGACACGATCATCCCAATTGCCTCGAACACTGGCTGTGATAGGAAGGTCCTTTAACAGAGCGACCAAGTCATTTGCACCGGGACCGGGAAGAAAAATATCTCCCAGAAGCCAGTATTCACTGACTCCTTGGTTTTTAGCATCTGCAATCACTGCTTCTAGGGCAGTTGTATTGCCATGAATATCTGATAAAATTGCGATTTTATGGTTCATGATGGTTTCCTTCCGTTTGATAATCTACTCTTTCTTCCGCCACTTGAGCTAATTCCTCTTCTTCCTGCGGGTTCAACTTTCTTTGCACAGCTTCTGCAACCGCTCTAGGTACTCCAACTTCGACAATCTCATCCACACTGGCTTCCTTGATTTTGGTTAGAGACTTGAAATGCTTCATGAGATTCTGCTTGCGTTTAGGTCCCAGCCCTTCAATTCCATCCAGTTGTGATGAAAAGGAATTTTTGGAGCGCAGTTGGCGATGGAAAGTGATAGCAAAGCGGTGAACCTCATCTTGGATACGTTGGAGGAGGAAAAATTCCTGAGAATTGCGAGATAACTCCACCACCTCAAGCGGATCTCCAAAGAGTAATTCATGGGTTTGGTGCTTGTCATTCTTTTGCAAACCTGCAATGGGAATATCCAAACCCAACTCTTCTTGTATGACTTGCTTGGCGATATTGACTTGACCTTGTCCCCCATCAATGACAATCAAATCTGGCGGAGTCAAACCGTCACGCTGTACTCGACCATAACGCCTGCGAATGACTTCTCTCATACTCGCATAATCGTCTGGCCCGACTACGGTCTTGATTTTATACTTACGGTAATCCTTCTTACTAGGTTTTCCGTTGACAAAGACAACCATGGCCGAAACAGGACTAGTTCCCATGATATTGGAGTTATCAAAGGACTCAATGCGAACTGGAGTCGGGATTTGAAGCAAGCGTCCCAGATTTTCAATAGCTCCTTGGGTTTTTTCGACAGATTTCTCTAGCAGATTAAATTTCTGCTCTAGACTGACTCGAGCATTCTTTATAGCCAAATTGACCAGTTGCTTTTTCTCTCCACGCTGAGGCTTAAGAATCTTGGTGTCTACTAAAGCCTTGACGGCTTCTTCGTCAATATCCTGTGGAATCAGTACCTCATTGGGAACCAGGTGGGATTTTTCTTGATAAAATTGTCCCACATAGGTTAGAAAGTCCTCATCCGGATCGTTGTAGTAGGGAAAAAGATTGACATCGCGCTCAATGAGTTTTCCCTGACGGACAAAGAAAACCTGAACACACATCCATCCCTTGTCCACATAGTAGCCAAAGACATCCCGATTTTGGAGATCCTTAGCCATGACCCGCTGCTTGGTTCGAAGCGTTCCAATCGCCTGAATCAGATCACGGTATTCCGCCGCACGTTCAAACTCCATAGTCTGGGCTGCCACTGCCATTTTCCCCTTGAGATCATCAATGATTTTGTCATCCTGCCCTTTTAGGAAATCAGAAACCTCCTGGGCCATGGACTTGAAATAAGCCTCATCCTTCTTACAGATAGTGTGGGCCATGCATTGACCGATATGGTAATAAAAACAGACCTTAGAGGGTGGATTGGTACACTTACGAAAAGGGAAAATCCGATCCAGCAGCCGCTTGATTTCATTGGCTGCCCCCACATCGGGATAAGGTCCAAAATAAAGACCTCCATCCTTTTTGACCTGACGAGTGATAATCAAGCGAGGATAGCGCTCATTAGTGATTTTGATGAAGGGATAGGACTTATCATCCTTGAGCATGATATTGTATTTGGGCTTATTTTCCTTGATCAGGTTAATTTCTAGGAGAAGTGCCTCAATATTAGACTCCGTAACAATAAATTCAAAATCTACAATTTCAGACACCAAGGCCTCTGTTTTGGTATCATGACTTCCACGGAAATAAGACCTCACGCGGTTGCGCAGATTTTTAGCCTTTCCTACATAGATAATGGTGCCGTTTTTATCCTTGTGAATGTAGCAACCAGGGCTGGTTGGCAAGAGCTCTAGTTTTGATTTAATCAAGTTATTCATAGTTCCATTATAGCAAAAAAAGTAGGGAAAGATAGTCCCCTACTCATTAGTCTCATATATTTTTCGGAGGTTTGCAACATCCTCTTCCTGGATACCATAAAAGGAACCTGCTGGTTGCATCACAGACTTCTCATCTGTATGATCCAAGCCAATCGCATGACCCAACTCATGTTCTGCCGTATGGACAATACGCTCATAGGAATAGCCATAGTTAGGATTGGACAGATAATAGTGATTCAACCGTACCGTGACAGACAAGAATTGCCCCGTCAAGAGATTGGTCTGACTTTCTGCCTCTCCTGCCACAGGAGTACCTCCGTCATTCATCTCCGTAGCCAAGATATCTGCCTTGCTGGCCTCAGTCACCAGTTCAAACTTAAAGGCACCAGTTTGATTCCAATTCTGAATCGCTTCTACATAAGCTTCTTGAAAGCGTGAATCCATCTGCGGATCTAGGTAAATACGAGCAGAAGCCTGCGGCCACCTTCCTTCAGAGTGTTGGTGGCTATCTGTCTTGTTCAACTTAGGCAGTTGCCCTGTTTTTTCCCATTGGTCGATACTTTGTTGACCAATCTTTACTGACCGTTCTGCTTGCTTTAGTGCTCCTTGAAAATCCCCGTTCAGATACCAGAGAAGACCGAAAGCAAGAGCACATAAGAGCACGACTATCCAAACCAGGCGCCAAAACAAACGCCACACAAAAGAAAAGAAAGCCCCTATCAAACGAAAAATCCAGCGCATGTCTCCCCACCTTTCTAGCAAATAAAGTCTATTTTACTAAAACAAGCTGAAAGAAAGCTAAATTATGACAATCTCTCTTCTAATTTGAAATCGATTGGCAGGGTTGCTAGAAACCGTTCCAATTGTTTTTCCCAGTAATACCATTCGTGAGTTCCAGCGCTATGGCTATAGGTCACATCAAAACCTAATTTTTTGAGATTTTTCACTGCTAGATTATTGGCTTCATACAAGAAGTCCTGCTCGCCACACCAAGCCC
Organism: uncultured Streptococcus sp.; assembly: GCA_902482895.1. Lineage (GTDB taxonomy): Bacteria > Bacillota > Bacilli > Lactobacillales > Streptococcaceae > Streptococcus. The sequence continues at coordinate 3,348 of CABTAV010000046.1, forward strand.
ACAGCTTGGTCTTTTTGTCCGACTTTTTAGCCAGACTTTCAAGAGAATAGGGGCTAGCTGTCCAATCTTTAATCTCCCCAAAAACACCTCTCCAGTATGCTGGCGTTCCCAAATCTTGGCTTTCAGGAGAAAAATCTTGAAAGCTAAGAGCACCTGAAAAACTAGCTGCATGAGAAAAACGATTTGTAGCAAGAGCCAGTTTAAAGCAACCGTAGCCTCCCATAGAGAGACCAGCGATAAAGGTCTTTTCACGCTTACTGGTCATGTTAGGGAAGAAGCGTTTCAGAACCTGTGGCAATTCCTCTGCTAGAGCTGTGTAATAGTCAAAACCATATTGGGTATCGGTGTACCAACCATTGCTGGTATTGGGCATAACAACGATGAGATTAGTGCCTCGAAGCAAGCGTTCTACATTGGTCCGCTTGAGCCAACTATTATGATTGCCAGACATCCCATGCAAAAGGTACAAGACGGGAATATCTTTACACTCTGGTTCTTCCACTCGATTGGCATCGGGGTAAAGAACATTCACTCCCCACTCCATATCCAAAACTTGTGAGTAATACTCAATTTTCATTACTGCCATAATTTTTCCTCTATTTTTCTATAAGAAAAAGCCGAAACTCGACTTTCTCTCTGTTTATTTCAACGATTATTTTGCTTCCATGACTACTGGTAAAATAGCTGGACGACGTTTAGTTTGGTCAAAGAGATACTTGGTAAGATTATCACGAACCTTCCCTTTAAGATCTGCCCAGTCAAAGTCATCTCCTTGAAGATACTCTTCTACCGTTTGGTTAATCAATTCTGAACTTTCACGGAGAATATCGCGGCTCTTCTTGAGATAAACAAATCCACGCGTGTGAACACGAGCCTTGGCCACAATTTTCTTCTCACGACGATTAACTGTGATCGCGACGATGAAAATACCATCCTCTGACAAGACCTTACGGTCACGAAGGACCACATTGCCAACATCACCAATGGCATTCCCGTCAATCAAGACATCCCCTGCCGAAACCGCTCCAGCTGGGACAAAGTCCCCATTCTCATAAGCCATGCTGGTTCCCTTTTTAGGAATGAAAATGCGTTCTGGCAACATTCCAACTGCCATAGCAGCCTTAGCATGGGCATCCAACTCGCGGTATTCCCCTTGAATCGGGAAGAGATACTTGGGTTGCAAGAGATTAATCATCAACTGAAGATCACGCGCATTTCCGTGCCCTGATACATGTAAACTTTGGGTAATCAATTTGACAACCCCTCCTGCCTGATAAATCATATTTTCCACACGCGCAACGAAGGCTTCTTTAGCAATAGACGGAGCCGTAGCAATATAGACCAGGTCCCCATCCTTGATTTCTACATAACGATGGCGACCAATCGACATCTTACGAAGTCCATTGATAGGTTCACCCATACGACCTGTCTCAAGAATAATCAACTCATGGTCTTCAAAGCGAGACATATCTTTCGGCTTAATCAAGAGAATTTCGTTGGCTAAAGACAACTTCTTGAGACGAATCGCTGTGCGGACGATATTTTCAATATCAAATCCTGTCAAGACGATACGTCGACCTGTTTTATCCGCAGCGTCAAAAATCTGCTGGATACGAGAAAGGTTACTGGAAACAGCTGCAACGATGATACGACCTTCCCAGTCAGCAATGGTTTGGGTAATTTCATCCCTAACTTCACTTTCACTAGCCACCTGAATATTGCTGTCCGCATTGGCCGAATCACTGAGGAGAGCCAGGACGCCGTCACGACCGATTTCTGCCAAACGAGCGAAGTCTGTCGCATAGGATTCACTAGCTGTCTGGTCAAATTTGAAGTCACCTGTATAAACGATGCTACCTTCAGCTGTCTTCAAGACAATTCCCAGGCTCTCTGGAACGGAGTAAGTCGTAGGGAAGAAGGAAACCACAGTCCCTCCAAAATCAATCTCCGTATTCTCATCAATGACATGGAAATCATTAAATTCCTTAACGGCATCATTTCCTTTGACAAAGAGTTTGGCCAACTCAATGGTCAACTCAGACCCAAATACAGGAACTTTAGCCTCTGCCAAGAGATAAGGCAGAGCACCAATGGCATCCGCATGCCCGTGGGTCAAGAAAACCCCAGCAATACGGTCGCTATTTTCAAAAAGGTAATCCATCTTTGGAATCACCACATCGACCCCTAATTGTTCATTTTCGGGATATTTTAACCCTACATTCAAAACAAAAATGGACTCTCCAATTTCAGCAATGTACATATTTTTCCCATTTTCACGTACACCACCAAGTGTTGTTAAACTAATATTACTCATTTTTCCTCCAAAATCTTAGTTTATCTTGATTATAGGGTTACTTACCCTTTTATTCTAAAAGCACTATTACTTTTATACTCTTCGAAAATCTCTTCAAACCACGTCAGCTTCCATCTGCAACCTCAAAACAGTGTTTTGAGCAACCTGCGGCTAGCTTCCTAGTCTGCTCTCTGATTTTCATTGAGTATTAGCCGAATCTTTTCCTACCATTATACCATTTTTTTGATGATTTTCAAAATGAAGATTTGTTTTCAAAAAAGAGCTGGTTTCCCAACTCTTTCCTATCTGCTATTCTTTTTCCATTAAAAAGTCATAAATTTCTTGCACAGTACCTAGCGCCATCATTTCTTGGTCTTTAACGGTTTGTTTGAGATTTTGGTAAATCTGACTTTCTCCTATCTCCCGCTTTGGTGCCTCTTTATTGACTGTCATGACCCCATCTTTGATTGTCACAAAACCTAGCTCTTCAAATACTTGAATCATCTTGACCAGCAAGATTTGTTGGATATTGAGATAAGTAGCCAAATCCTTCAGCTTGTAGCGAATATCAAACTCTGGGAACTGGTAAATAGTCTTGTACAATTTGGCAAACTGCTCTCTAGTCCCATAACCTGTCAGATAATAGGCCTTGTCAATGTCATTTTTGAAATAGACCGCAGAGAAATTCTGTTCCTGAAAAATGGTTTTCAGCTGAGTAATATCCTCAGGAACTGTTTTTATGACAACAGCTTCACTAGTCGCTAAATCTGGCACTTCTCCAGCAAAATCCAAGACTGGAACTCCTTCTGGCAAGACTGCATTTTTCCCACGGATGTTAAAAAGTTGAACACCCTCCACACGCGCATCCACCATCATCAATTGGAGGGCAGTTTGCCCATTCCATTGGTTGACAGACAATTTGACTGCCAGCTCTAGATTCTTGGTTTGAGCAAACTCTGTTGCCCATCTGCCTTGGCCAAAGGCTACCACTTCAAAACTCGCCTCACCCTTTGAAATTTTCAGCTTGAGATGGGCATTGCCTGCCCCCATGGTACGGGCACTTTCGACCTGAAAATCCTTGATATAAAAGACAGGTTTCTGATTGTCCATACCAAAAGGTGCCAAACGTTCAAAACTTTTGACCGTTTCCAAGCTAAGTGTCTCCAAATCCAGTTCTTCATCTAAGTTCAACTTGTTCTTACCACTAGCATCTGCGCCTTTGTCACGGACATACTCTTCCAAGACTTGAGATAAATCTGAAAGCTTCTCGACTTCCAGCGTCATTCCTGCTGCACCAGCATGGCCTCCAAATGCGATAAAGAGGTCTCGATGAGGATCCAATGCTTCAAAAATATCGACCGCTTCCACACTACGAGCACTACCCTTGGCACAACCGTCTTCTATATTGAGAACGATTACTGTCTGCCCTAGTTCTTCCAACAAGCGACCAGCCACGATCCCTAGAACCCCAGGATTCCAGCCTTCCTTAGCCAAGACCTGAACCTTCTTCTCAGGGTCCACCATAGTCTTAGCTTCTTCATAGATTGACTGAACGATTTCCTTACGCTCTTCATTTTTCTGATGAATCATAAGGGCAATCTCGTGCGCTTCCTCGTCGTCAAATCCAGTCAGCAAATCAATAGCTGGATTGGGATCATCCAAGCGGCCCAAGGCATTTAAACGAGGAGCAATCTGGAAACCAACCGTTTCTTCTGTTACTTCGTTGGCAGCAATCCCAGCCATGTCCAGCATTTCTTGTAGACCAATACGCTGAGTGTGCCCCAACATTTCCAGACCATATTGAACTAGAATACGGTTCTCATCTGTCAAACTCACCATATCTGCAATGGTACCAATAGCGACCAAATCAAGCAATTCCACTTGTACTTCTTCTAACAGGGCACAAGCCAGCTTGAAAGCAACTCCACAACCAGCCAAATATTTGAAAGGATAGTTCGCATCTGGATGTTCAGGATGGACAATAGCATAGGCATCTGGTAAGGTTTCAGGCATGGAATGGTGGTCAGTCACAATGACATCTACTCCCATAGACTGGGCCAATTCAATAGCCTCGTGACCCGCAACCCCATTATCCACCGTCACAATCAAGGAAATTCCTTCTTGCTCGATAAAGTATTTATAAACACTGGCATTAGGTCCATAACCGTCGGTAAAACGATTGGGCAGATAAACCCGGCACTCGGCACCAAGCTGTTCCAAACTTTCCTTCACAATAGAAGCCGAAGTCATGCCATCCGCATCGTAATCTCCATATATGAGAATATTTTCCCCTTCTTCAATGGCCTGACGAATACGAGCCACTGCCTTATCCATATCATGGAGCAGATAAGGGTCGTGCAAGTCCTCCAAGGAAGGTTCTAAAAACTTCTTCAGACTTTCTTGGTCCTGAATCCCTCTCTCAAATAATAACCTAGCCACCTCAGGACCCAATCCAGCCTTCTTGGCTATCTTTGTAAAATCCGCATCTTCTACCTGCGGGGCAAACTGCCATTCATAAGTAGGTGTTATCAAAAAGACATCCACTCTTTCTAAGAATTCTATCGTTTCATTATAACATGATTTAGGCTTTTTCTCTATCCAGATTGCTTTTTTATAAAATTTTAGTGAATTTTTTCAGATATGATTTGACAAGAAAAAATTTTTGGTGTAGAATCATGTTATAAAATCTAACACAAAGGAGATTCCTTATGGCTTTAGTAGAATTTGAACACGTCGAAAAATATTACGGAGACTACCACGCACTCCGCGACATCAATCTCCGTTTTGAAAAAGGGCAAGTCGTTGTCCTACTCGGACCATCTGGTTCTGGTAAGTCCACTCTTATCCGCACCATCAATGGTTTGGAGGCTGTAGACAAAGGAAGTCTTTTAGTAAATGGTCACCAAGTTGCTGGTGCCAGCCAGAAAGATTTGGTGCCTCTTCGTAAGGAAGTCGGTATGGTTTTCCAGCATTTCAACCTCTATCCACACAAAACAGTGTTAGAAAACGTAACACTAGCTCCCATAAAAGTTCTAGGAATTGATAAAAAAGAAGCTGAAAAAACAGCCCAAAAATATCTGGAATTTGTAAATATGTGGGACAAGAAAGATTCTTATCCAGCCATGCTATCTGGTGGACAAAAACAACGGATTGCCATCGCACGTGGACTCGCTATGCATCCTGAACTCCTCCTCTTTGATGAGCCAACATCTGCTCTTGACCCTGAAACAATCGGCGATGTTTTAGCGGTTATGCAAAAATTGGCCCACGATGGTATGAATATGATTGTCGTTACTCATGAAATGGGCTTTGCCCGTGAAGTTGCTGACCGTATCATCTTTATGGCTGACGGAGAAGTTTTGGTAGATACGACCGATGTCGATGACTTTTTCGACAATCCAAGCGAACCTCGTGCCCAACAATTCCTCAGCAAAATCATCAACCACGAAAGTGACAAAGTCAAATAAGGAGGCGCCTATGAAAAAGAAATTCTTTCTATCCGCATTATTGATTAGCCTTTTCGGCCTTGCTGCTGCAAAACCAGTTCAGGCTGATACCAGTGTCGCAGATATTCAAAAGAGAGGCGAACTAGTTGTCGGTGTCAAACAAGACGTTCCCAATTTCGGTTACAAGGATCCCAAGACAGGGACCTATTCTGGTATCGAAACCGACTTGGCCAAAATGGTAGCTGATGAACTCAAGGTCAAGATTCGCTATGTGCCGGTTACAGCACAAACTCGCGGACCCCTTCTAGACAATGAACAGGTCGATATGGATATCGCGACCTTTACCATCACAGACGAACGCAAAAAACTCTATAACTTCACCAGCCCTTACTACACAGATGCTTCTGGCTTTTTGGTCAATAAGTCTGCCAAAATCAAAAGCATTGAGGACTTAAACGGAAAAACCATCGGAGTTGCTCAAGGTTCCATTACCCAACGCCTGATTACTGAATTGGGTAAAAAGAAAGGTCTAACCTTTAAATTCGTCGAACTTGGTTCCTACCCAGAATTGATTACTTCCCTTCATGCTCATCGAATTGATGCCTTTTCCGTTGACCGTTCTATCCTATCTGGCTACATCAGTAAGCGGACAGAACTACTAGATGATAGTTTCAAGCCATCTGACTACGGTATCGTTACCAAGAAATCAAATACCGAGCTCAACGACTATCTCGATAACTTGGTTACTAAATGGAGCAAGGATGGCAGTTTGCAAAAACTTTATGACCGTTATAAGCTCAAACCATCTAGCCATACTGCAGATTAAGGAGGACACCCCATGACAGATTTATCATCTTGGACAGCCTATTTTCAGGATTTTGGACAATTTTTCAATGGTTTCCTCTTTACTCTTGCCCTAGCAATCGGATCCTTTATCCTAGCCATGGTCTTAGGCATCTTCTTTGGAGCCATGTCAACCAGCAAACGTCCAATATTGAGAATTTTTGCTCGTATCTTTGTCGAGTTTTACCAAAACACTCCCCTCTTGGTGCAGTTTGTTATCGTTTTTTATGGCCTACCTCTTATCAGTGACCATATCATCATGATTCCGATTTATTGGACAGCTGTTCTCTGCGTGGGTCTCTATCACGGCGCCTATATTGCTGAGGTTATTCGCTCAGGTATTCAGTCTATTCCTAGCGGTCAGATGGAGGCCGCCTTGTCGCAAGGTTTTACCTATATCAGTGCCATGCGCTTAATTATCTTGCCTCAGGCCTTCCGTATTATCCTCCCTCCTTTGACCAACCAAATCGTCAACCTCATCAAGAATACCTCTACAGTCGCTATCATCTCTGGAGTGGACTTGATGTTTGTGACCAAGTCTTGGTCAGCTCTCAACGGAAACTACATCCCAGCCTTTCTAGGTGCTGCCCTTCTCTACTTTTCTCTATGCTTCCCTGTTGCCCAGTTTGGTCGCAAGATGGAGCAAGCCAACAAAAAAGCCTATTCACTTTAGGAGGTTACTATGGAATCCATTTTAGAAGTTTTGACCCCAGATAACCTAATCTTTATCTTTAAAGGATTTGGCTTGACCCTCTATATTTCTCTGATTGCCATCGTCCTCTCTACACTTATCGGAACGGTGCTAGCCGTCATGAGAAATGGGAAAAATCCTGTCTTACGCATTATCTCCAGCATTTATATCGAGTTTGTGCGTAACGTTCCTAACCTCCTCTGGATTTTCACTATCTTTTTGGTGTTCAAAATGAAATCCACACCAGCAGGTATTACAGCCTTCACTCTCTTTACATCAGCTGCCCTAGCTGAGATCATCCGAGGCGGTCTCAATGCAGTGGACAAGGGACAGTATGAAGCAGGAATGTCGCAAGGATTTACCTCAGCCCAAATCCTCTATCACATCATTCTCCCACAA
>CABTAV010000047.1:0-11004 GCA_902482895.1 uncultured Streptococcus sp.
TCACTTGATTCATTTCTATCAATGTTGTCATACTATTCTCCTCATCATTCTGCAATCGCAGTAATCGGGTCCACCTTTAGCAAGCGTGGAAGTGAAATGACGCCACCTAGCATGGCCATCAAGCAAATCACAAAGCTTAGGACAGAATAGGCTAACCAACTTGGGTAGAAAAAGAAGGTAGCTGGCAAGACTAAAATCACTCCTCCAATAGCCAGCAAGGCTAAAGCAATCCCCATACAAGCTAGGAAGAAGATTTGACAGAAAAGAGACCATACAATGGTTTTGATCTGTATTCCCTGAGCCCGCATTATTCCATAAAGTCCTAGTTTTTGTATGGTAATGATATAAACAAATATACCCACAATCAAGCCTGTGATGACAATCATAGCAATAATCATCCCTGAAAATACATTAACTTGAGGTGTGTAACCAGGAATTTTCGATATCATTTTTGGAATAGAAATCTGTTTCAGTCCATCGCCAGCCACTTCTATATCATTTTTCAATACCAAAGCAGAGATCGATTTATTAGATTTTAAGGTTCCTTGTAAGGTCCAATAAGTTGTCAAACTCGTAAAGACAACCGGTTCCGTAAAAAATTTATTTCCTTGAGTCAGCCCTACAATCTTGTAACTTTCCTCGCTTCCATTGAGTTGAATGGCATCACCTAGCTTGATTCCGTAATTCTCAAAGGACTGATCAACGACCACTTCGTCATCCTCTTCAGGATAACGGCCCTTCGTCAAACTAGGAGAGATAAATGCGTCCCATTCTTGAGCAAAGATGGAAACATTGACCTTTTCACTATCACCGACTAGATTGGTCACAGCGAACATATAACCCAGTGGAGCTGCCTCTTTAGAACTCTTATCCTTATAGTCCTTTTCAGGAATAAAAGATGCCGTCAAATTATCATTTGCGTAGTCAGATAAAACCACACCCGTCGCTTGCCAATTATCAATAGCGGCTCGGTTGTTTCGCACAAGACCAAGAGCTAAGCTGGTCATAAAAAAGACCATGAAAGCGATAAGAAAAATGGTAGTTAAAATCAAACTATATCGAAGTTTGTTTTGTAATATTTCTTTGATAGCAAGATACATGCTTATCTCCTTTAACTTTTCAAGAGGTATCGATTAGACACTCCACTACTATAAAAATAGGAGACAGAAAATCTGTCTCTGTATTCAAAACAAATCTCACTAATCAAATTAAATAAAATCAAGAAAATAAGGAAAGAAATTTTCGTAAAAAAGAATCATTTGGTAGCTCTATTTCCTTGCTAATATAAGCAATTATGAATATTAATAAGTATTTGGTGTCCATCCATCCTATCATTTTCACATTATAGTGTCAAGAAAAGTGATTTTGAAAAGGGACTTTATTCTTATTGTAACCTTTCTGTAATAATTCTCTGCTGAAAAAATGATAAAATAGGTATGTACTGTTAAGGAGAGAATAATGCCCGTAAGAAAATTACAATCCTATGAGGTAGACTATCAAGAAGAATTAAGCCAGCAGGTTCCTCGCTATCAAGATTATACACCTGAAGCACAATCTGATGCCAATCTCAAGGAAATCCTATTTTTTGTTAATATCGCTGTTTTTTGTATCTGTATTGCTATCTTTAGTTTTATCTTTTTATCATTAAAATTATCAACTGCTCTTGCCTTTGCCGCAGCAATCGGATCCAGCTTACTTGTTTTAAAAGTTCAACGGTCTATTATCAAACGAAAACGTAGAAGATAAATCCAAAATATCGCCCCAACTGGAGCGATATTTTTATTTTTTCTTTTTAGATGGTGTGTGGATGGCTATCTTCACTTCAAAGATTGTTCCCTTTGGTTTATTATCTTTAACAGTAATGGTTCCTTTTAGGGCATCTACAATTTGCTTGGCTAGGGATAAACCTAAACCAAAACCACCTTTTTGACGGGTTCTAGCCTTATCCACTCGATAAAAACGGTCAAAAATTTTCTTCTTATCTTCTGCGGAAATACCAACTCCGTTATCCGAAACCAGTAAATACAGATTACGATCAGTCGCTGAAATCATAAAATCAATTTCACCATCCTCCTCAGTATATTTGATAGCATTATCAAATAGGATGGTCATCAGTTGTTTTAGTAAAAGTTGATCTGTGACAATCGTTCGATGGATGCGATTTTCAAAACGGAAGACACGGTCATTTTCCGAAGCAATCATTTCATAGTTTGTGAAAGTCGTATTGAAAAAACTGGTTGGAACTTCTGCAAGTTCCGGCTTAATCCCATCATCTCTACGAGCTAAATTCAACAAGTTCGTCGTCAAAAACCGCATATTTCGGACTTCTTCCAAACTCGATGCAATGCTTTCACTCACATCCATAATGGTTGCTTCTGGCTTACGGAAAAGGGTCTCTAAGCGATTTTGCAAAACTGCGAGTGGAGTTCGTAACTCATGACTGGCATTTTCCACAAAGGACTGTTGCTTCTGCATGCTCTCAAGCAGAGGACGAACACTGACTCTAGCTAGATAGAGACTGGCGATCAAAGACAAAATCCAGAAACTAGCCATCACAATCACAATCAATTGCTCATGCTTTTGACTGGCCTGCTCCAACTGACTGGTATTAATCAAGACAGCTGCATACTTGATATTAGTTGAAACCGAACTGATATTCGTTTCCATCAAAATCATGCGATAAATTTCTTCTTGTCCATAGCTATTAAAAACTTGAATCTGATAGATATGACCTAGTTCTTTCTTTTCTAACTTAATCTTATCCAATCCCAAAAATCGATTTCCAGAAAGGAGCTGTGTAAAATTCTTATCAAAAAGAATAACCTCCGTATTGGAACTGACATTGGGTTTTATCTCAGTCTTGCTAGAATCTGTAGCAGCATTCTCCAAATCTTTAATCTCTTCTGTCGCCCTATTTACCGCAAGCTGAATAACTGCCTGAGGATTTTCACTCAGTCCATAAAGCTTATCATCCACCGAAGTATAAAGACTCGAGTGCATGACCTGCAAAATAATCAGAGTCATAGTAGAGAAAATCAGAGTGAAGACACCAAAGTTGCGGATAAAATAACTAAAGTCATCCGCATACCATGTTTTTTTTAGTTTACTGAACATCTTTTAAAATATACCCAACACTACGCAAGGTTTGCAAATTCTCTGCAAAAGTGGTTCCTTTTAATTTCTTACGGACTTTTGAAACATAGACTTCGACAACTGAAATCGTTGTATCACTATCAAATCCCCATAGACGATCAAAAATCTGAGTCTTAGGCAAAATAACATTTTGATTTTGAAGGAAATAAACTAATAAATCGAACTCTTTCCCCAACAATTCGACAGGAGTATCTTCGACTTTAACGGTATTGGTTGACAAATTAACCACAATATTTCCATAAGTCAAGCTGTTTTCATTAAATTTACCTGAACGTTTGAGAAGGGCTTGAATCCGCATTTTGAGTTCTTCTAGGTAGAAAGGTTTGGTTAGATAATCATCTGCTCCTAGTTCAAAACCATGTCCCTTATCATCCAAACTTTCCTTGGCAGTCATAATCAAAACTGGTGTCGTAATTCCCTTTTCACGCAGTTCTTTCAAGACTTGGAAGCCATTTTTTTCAGGCAACATCAAATCGAGCAAAATCAAATCATAGACGCCACTTTCAGCTTCGTAGAGACCTTCTTCCCCATCAAATACCTGCATAACATCCGCAAAATCGTCTAAAAAGTCAAATACTGAATTTGACAGGCCTAGGTCATCCTCAACTAATAAGATTTTTATCATGAGAAACTCCTCCTTATTAAAACCATTATACCAAAATTGCCTTAAAAAAAACTCAACTCCCTCTTACTTTAAGAGAGAAAGTTGAGTTTTTTTTATTTTACGAATGTTTAAGCTTTCCCATATTGAAGAACGACTGCTTCCACTGCAGCTTTTTCACGGTTAATCAAGTCAACACGCGCTGCAATCTCTTTGATTCCCATACCGATGTTACGGCTAAGAGCAAGGTCAGAAAGTTGTGGCTCAAAGAATTCCTTGTACTCTGCCAAGCGTTGCTGAGTCTTAAATACGTGAGCAGGAAGGATAACAAAACTATCAAAGCTCATATCTCCTCCAAGGGCTGCCTTAATCCAAGCCCAGTTTTCACGCGCCCAAGACCAAGCTGTTTCCTGAGTTGCTTGGTGAGCTAGGAATTGGTAATACCAAGCAGACAAGTCCTGTGGTTTCACCACAAATTTGTCCTTCCAAGTTGCAAGAAGAGTTTGAATGTTTTCGGCATCTGTACTGTATGCAAGAGCTCCTGCCAACTGGCGTTTGAAGACCGCATCCGTCGCATGGGTGTAAAGGTCAAGATAAGTGGCTACCAATTCCTTAGTCTCGTGATGTTTCATTTCATTGATTAGGACTTGGGAACGGATTGCTGCTGGTAGTCCTGCAAGATTCTCCTTGTGAGCCGCGAAGATTTGGCTAGCGACTTGACTAGCTTCTGCATCATTTGAGCGAATCATCATAGAAACAGCCAACTGACGAACCAATTCATCCTCATCTGATTCGCCATCTTTAGCTTCAAAACCAAGGCGGCCATAGTTGTGACGAGCCAATTTAGCAACCAAGGCTTTGAAGGCTCCTTCAGCTTCTGTTCCTTCATCGATAAAACGCTCAAGGGCAGAAATTACTTGAGAGACAGCTGAAACGACAAGGTAAGATTCTTCTTTAGCAAGTTTATCAAGGACTGGAAGCAAGTCTGCATAAGAAATGTGCCCTGCTTCAGCAAGCAAGCGACGTTCTTGGACGATTTGCAGTTTACTTGTGTTATCAAGCTCAACTAGGTCAGCAAGAACTGCATCCAACAAATCTCCTTGATAGTCGGTAATGTAGTGGGCTGTATTTTCAGTATTGAAACGAAGAGCTCCATCATTTTCAGCAAGAAGGGCTGCGTAGCCTGGTATTTCGATACTTTCAGTTTCAAGTGTATCAGGCAAGCCTTTCCAGTTGCTGTTTAGTGGCACAACCCAGAGACGGTTCTTATCTTCGTTCTCACCGATGAAGAATTGTTTTTGTGAAATCTTCAAGACATCATGTTCAACTTTGACAGTGAGAACTGGATAACCAGGTTGTTCCAACCAAGAATCCATAAAGGCTGCGACATCACGTCCTGATGCTTGACCTAGAGCTTCCCAAAGATCACGACCAATGGTATTGCTGTACTGATGTTTTTCAAAGTAGGCATGCAAACCTTTAGCAAAATCCGCATCACCTAGCCAACGACGAAGCATGTGCATAAGACGGCTTCCTTTGGCATAGACGATAGCTCCGTCAAAGAGCGTATTGATTTCATCTGGATGTTTCACTTCGACGTGAACAGACTGAACACCATCAGTCGCATCACGTTTCAAGGCAGACGGAACACCACCTGTTTGGAAATCTTCAAAGATATTCCAGCTTGGTTCAATAGCATCCACACAGACGTACTCCATCATGTTAGCAAAGCTTTCATTGAGCCAAAGGTCATCCCACCATTTCATAGTTACGAGGTTACCAAACCATTGGTGAGCCAATTCATGTGCCACAACAAGGGCAACTTGTTGACGGCTGGCAAAGGTAGAGTTCTCATCCACAACCAAGTAAACTTCACGGTAGGTCACAAGACCCCAGTTTTCCATGGCACCTGATGAAAAATCAGGAAGAGCGATGTGGAGAGATTGTGGAATTGGGTATTTCACTCCGTAATAATCTTCGTAAAACTCAATGGAACGAACAGCGATATCTAGTGAGAAATCAAGGTTAGATAATGGATGTGCTTTGGTAGAGTAAACACCTACGAGGGTACCGTTTTTAGTTTTAGCTGTCACACCTTGCAAATCACCAGCAACAAAGGCTAACAAGTAAGAAGACATGCGAGGTGTTGTCTCAAACTTCCAGATACCTGTTTCCTTACGGTTTTCAACTTCGATTTCTGGCATGTTAGACAAGGCTAACTCACCTTCTACTTGGTCAAAACGAAGAGCGAGATCAAAAGTTGCTTTGGCTTCTGGTTCATCCACACATGGGAAAGCTTCCCGCGCAAAATGGCTCTCGAACTGAGTTGACAATACTTCCTTCTTCACTCCATCAACTGTGTAGTAAGATGGGTAAATCCCTGTCATGTTGTCTGTAATTTTTCCTGAAAAAGCGATAACCACTTCAACTTGACCTGCTTCCGCAAGTTCAAAATGAAGGGCTTCATTGTCATGGTCAACTGTAAATGGGCAAACCTGACCTGCAACTTCTACAGAAGCGATTTCCAAGTCTTTTTGGTGAAGGGAAATACGATCACTCTGTGCTTGACCAGTGATGGTCACCTTTCCAGAAAAGGTCTTGGTCTCACGACTCAAGTCTAAAAATAAATCATAATGTTCAGGAACAAATTGCGTAATAAAATGTTCAACTGCTTGCATAGTTTTCTCCTATTCTAAGTTTAAGAGCTAGAGCTCTTCTTCAAACAAGCTTATTATATCATTTTTTGCTTGAGAAAAAAGGATTGGACGGTAATTTCTAAAACTTTCTTCCGTCTAACAGTCTACAGTGGGTAGACCTTACGAAATTCTTCTAAAACAACCTTACTATCAGGTGTAAAAGTTAGTCCTGCTTCACCCAAACAGTCTGTGAAAAAGTCCTCATGAACCTGACGCCAATAAGCTAGTGATTTGTCACCTTCCCCTTCCTTAAAGGCATGTTGAGCAGAAACTTGATTGAAGGGCTGGACAGAAACCTTTTTAATTTCGACAATGCAGACAGCCTGATTTTGACTGTCTAAAATAACATCAAATTTCCCTTCTTGCGGAAGGGGTTCGCCTTCTAGTGCGTAAAGGTCGTAGGCCGAGGCGGTTGCTGTCTTTTCGCCTCTTAAAACCAAATCTGCCAAGAAATCGGCATCTACTCCAAAAGCCCAAGCATCGATTTCATCTCCTATAGAGAGGTTAATTTTCTTGTAAGCATTCCACATTTCCTGCGGTGTCATAGGTTGCTCCTTTGTAATTTCTTACTTTCTTCTTTTATATGTTTGAGATGGTCTGGATGGTCAATCTCTAAATTAAAAATCTCTGGAATAGAACTATAGTGGATAATGCATTCGATACCCATCTGATTCATTTTTTGTATGAAAGAAACATTCAGATATCCTGCTACAGCAAAGTCAATCTTTTTCATCCTTGCTTTATCCTGCATCTGTATTAACATATCTAACATAATTGAACTTTCCATATCATGCCATTGACTGTTTCTCACAGTCGCAAAAACAAAAGAAGTCAAATCATTCATTCCAACTACAATCTTTGAAATGCCCGTTTCCAGTATCCTATCCAAGTCAAAATACGCTGACGGTAATTCAATCATCGTGGCAATTTTCCCAGTAAAACCCTGCTGACGCAATACTCTAATAGCTTGCTTTAACTGCTCAGCATCATTGACAAAGGGAAAGATAACAGATAGATTGGGATTGTTTTGATAAACTTCTGTAACGACATGTGCTTCAGCCTGAAATTCATCCAGACACTCCAGCAAACGCCTAGTTCCTCTATATCCAAATAAGGGATGATTTTCATCAAAATACTCTTTAGTCCCCTTTAGACAATTAGCTTCTGTATTTGTTAATTCAGAAAAACGATACCAAACTTCTTCATCTGAGTACAGGGAGCAGATAGTCTCTAGATAATCTTTTACAAATTGCTGACAACTTGCTAATATGATGTTTTGATTAAGCTCTCTCAACAAATATTCCCCACGAATCATGCCAACATGATGAAATAGTTGTGGGTAAACTTTTTCATCAAGTTTTTCTCCACTAAGAGCAAGTTGCTTCCTCATCATTCACCTTCCAATTCATGTAAGAAGTCTTGTCAAGTTCTGGAAATCCTAATAATTCAGACTTAACCTTCAAGACTAATGGCGATGCATTTTCTTCTGTGATTTTTTGAATATCCATCCAAACATATCCCAGTGAATCATTAACACCATCAGAGATAGCTTCAGAAATAGTAACTTGAGGTGCCTCCTCATTCATTTCAACATCATACAAGGCCATGATATGGTGAACCATAAAATTTGTTAACTCTTCCCTGACGAAAACATCGTAGATTCGAGGATTGGAGTAGCTTCTAACAGTAAATCCCGTCTCTTCCATAACTTCTCTAGTCAGCGTTTCCGTCAGTCCTTCACCTACTTCCTGGCTACCACCGGGTAGATCATACCGATGTTGATAAGGACCTCTCGTTTTTTCAATGCAGAGTAACTTCCCATTTTCAAAGCAAACAGCGTAGACTCCAAAGTGTCTTTTGATTTCCATCAGATTCTCCTACTTCAAAGACCAGCCACCGTCTATTGTCAATATTTGTCCCTGCATGGCACTCGCTTTCCCACTTGCTAAGAAAAGGCTGATCTCTGCTACTTCCTCTGGCTCAATCCAGCGCTTGATTGGTGTTTCACTAGCCACCCAGTCCGCTAAACCACCTGGTTCAAAATCGGCAGCGGTCATACCCGTCTTGACTGCTCCGGGAGCAATCCCAAAGACCTGAATCCCAGCTTCTGCATAGTCTAGAGCCAACTGCTTGGTAAAGCCAGCTAGGGCGTGCTTCGAAGAAGTATAGGCATGTCCACCGCCTCCAGCTAGGCTAGAAGCAATGGAGCACATATTGATAATGATTCCTTTTTTATTCTCCAGCATTTGTGTCAAATAATGCCGAGTCAACTCAACAGGAGTCATATAGTTGATTTCAAAAGTCTCTTGAATTTCCTGCGCCGTTTGTTCCAACAGTGGTTTGTAATCATCCAAAACTCCGGCAGTATTACACAAAACATCCACCTGATGACACCAGTCAAAAATAGGTTCCAAGTCCAAGGTCAAATCTCTCTGTAAAAAGTGAAAATCACCCTCTAAGAGTGGATTTTCACTTTGGTCAACTCCATAAACTTGATAGCCCTTCTCTAAAAAGAGGCAAGCTTGAGCTAATCCGATACCTGAGCTCACCCCTGTAATGAGTACACGTCTAGTCATTCACTTCTACCCAATCTGTTGCCAAAACATCACAAGGTGTTGGGCTCCACATGGAAAAACCTTCTCCTTCTCCAGACACGTTGATTAGGAAATAGGGTGTCACTTCAAGCGCAACCCCGTTTTGCTCGATAGTGTCAAAAAGTTGGACATAGTTTTCAGCACTTCCCCAACCAGTTCGTACATATTTTTTCTTAGCCTTTAACCCAGGCAGGATTTCTTCAAATGTCATGATGTTCTCCTTTGTTGTCTATAAACGTTGATTTAATAGGCTTTTTAGTCAGCCTATGAATTCTAAAATATAAATTTGTTCACCTTTTTGTGGACTTACAAGTTATTCATGGCTTTTTCAAAATATGAAACCGCCTCTTTTTCTTTATCCGAAGATAGGTGGCTGTATATATCCATGGTCATAGCTAAAGTAGCATGACCTAAACGGTATTGTAATTCTTTATAGCTGATACCAGCATTTAGCAATAAACTAGCGTGAGTATGACGGAAAGCGTGAAAAGTAAAGCGAGGAATAGAAATCTCAGCACACCGTCGATCTAAAGCCTCCTGTCTGGTTGCCAGATTCTGGTACTCTCTCGTAGGTGTTGCAAACACCACAGTCGAAGCACACGCCCCAGACTGCAAATATAATTGGCGCTGCCTATTCTTGTATAGACGTAACATGTTAACTGTTTTCTTGTCTATGCTAATTGTCCTAACTCCTGCTTTGCTTTTTGGTGTACCTATTAGCTTTAAAAATCTATTGTAGTTCTTGCTTATACTGATGGTTCCATTCTCTAAGTCAATATCAGACCATTCCAGGGCTACTACTTCTCCGAAACGGCACCCAGTAGCAAGTAAGACACTATACAGAACGTAGTCAAGATAATAGCTGTATTTCCTAAATGCCAGTTTTTCCATATGGACCAACAGATCCTTTAAATCGTCTGAAGCTATGAACTTGATTGCTGCATTCTCACGTTTAGGCTGTTTAGGGAGAATAATATCCCTAGCTGGATTGAATGGCAAGAGCTGGAGAGATACCCCATACTGTAAAACACGCCTATTTATTGAATGAACCACGGCATAGTGAACTAGCTGAGTCGATAAATCATAGATAAAGCTTTGTATATAGCTAACAGATAGCTTGGTCAGTTTTAGAGTACCAAAGACAGGTATAAGGTGATTATAGAGCATTTGCTTAGTTGCTACAAAAGTCTGAGGTTTTACTGTAAGCTGGTAACTCTCTAGCCATAGATCAGCCAACTCCTGATAATTCTTTACAGGCACTACTTTTGTCACCGTAGAACCGTTCGATATAAAATCATCTTGCGCGTGCTTTGCTTTCTGCTTGACCTCTTTTCTTGTCCTACCCGTTACACTTGTTTTGGCTTTCTTTCCTGTTACCTGGTCAACTCCTAAATATACATTAGCACGATATACCATTGTACCGTTTTTCTTTTTGACTTCAGTTATTTGCATGTTTTAAACCTTTCTAAAATACATCAGCAGGCAAGCTATTATCAAAGAGGTTTTAGATTGTGGTTTAAATCATGCTAGGGCTTCATAGTTTGCCCTGTATTCGATTTTAGGAAATCAGACGGTAAATAATACTAGAGTAGGGAACAAGGTGGATATAGGGCTTATATTGGGTTGAAGCTTGAACGAAGCTTGAGAAATCACGCGCTTCGGATTGTTGAACATTGTGGCGCGTGAGGCACCCTATTCAGCTTCGGGGTTGAAAATAAACATATCTATGTACTTAATTGTTGGTGAAATATCCCAGACTTCAAACGTTTCAGAAAGTTGTTGTTTTATATTATCTATCAATTCATTTTTAAATTGCACAGGCATATCATCAAAAATAGCAACTTGAGACATAGAGCCATTTAGTCTAACTTTATCCAATTGACTTGGATTGAATAGCTTATCAGGGTCTTTACTATACAAATAAAGAAATTTATATTCAAGAAGGTATTTCCTATCTCTC
>CABTAV010000048.1:0-10839 GCA_902482895.1 uncultured Streptococcus sp.
ACGCGCACCCGCATAGCGGGTGGTTTTTTTGTCTCGCACCTAGCGGAGCGAGACGGACTAATAGTCACATAATAAAACCCAGTTGACTGCAACTGAGTTCGTCTTCTAAGCAAGAGCTTCTGAAATATCTACTGAGTCCGCCTCATGCCATAGTTTTTCTAGATTATAGTGGGCACGCATTTCTTCTGAGAAGATATGCACAACAACAGCACCGAGGTCCAGCAAGACCCAGCCTCCAGCTGCATCGCCTTCTACATGACTTCCTTTAAAGCCTGCTTCAGCTACTTTTTCACGGATATTGTCAGCGATAGCGTCCAACTGACGGCTATTCATCGAGCTAGTAATAACAAAGTAGTCAGTCACACTGGTTAAATCTTGTACATCAAGTGCGAGGATATCCTCCGCACGTTTCTCATCAGCCGCTTTCACGACTAGTTCTAGTAATTCTTTTTCGTTCATTTAGTCCTCTTTTTAGAAAATATGTTTGTAGTCTAGGACATCTGCAAAGCGATTCTCCCAAATGTCCTCATAAAATTCATTTATCGTTTCTGCTGGAATGTCATCCCCATCAAAGGTTGTGACAGCACCTTCTGGAATAATCAGCTGATAGCCATATTCAAAGGCAACCTTGACAGAGGTATCCACACAATATTCTGTCTGCATACCACATAAAACTAATTTTTCAATCCCCTGTTTATCCAAGTATTCTTTTAAACCAGTTTCTTTGAAAATACTGTTATACTTCTTCTGAAAGACCTTTTCATTAGGTTTTCGATTTAAAAGTCCAGATATCTGCCAATCTTCTGATGTTTGAGCTTCAGAATCCTCAATATGTTGAACATAGATAATTTCGATATTCTTGCTTCTAGCCTGGTTTTGTAAATAAGAAATTTTTTCCAATAGACTATTTGTCTGAAAACCGGTTTCCACTAAAATATTCTGAACATCAATGATTATAAAAGCCGTCTTCATTTAGTCCTCTTTCAAATAGTGCACAAAGGCGTTATAGGTTTCAAGGGTTTGGGGATAGATGGGGAATCCCTGATGAGCTAGATGCTCCACGGTACGAGCTGTTTCGTAGGCCACCGCCTTATTAAGCGATAGACTTGCAATCTCACGTGCCACATCTACTCCAGGAAAGGCACGATTATGCTCTATATAGTCTGCGACGTAGATAACTTTATCTAAGTCTGTCATCTGAGCCGCCCCGACTGTATGGATTTCAATGGCTCGCAGGATTTCAGAATCATCCAAATCCAAGTCTTCCTGAATCTTGTAAATTCCGACCATACCATGACAGACATTATTGCCCCAGTTTTTGAGATCAGAATCTAGCTGGTAACGGTCAATCAAATCCAGAAATTCCTGATCTGACAGCTTTTTAGCATAGTCATGAAGAAGGCCTGCAAGACCTGCTTTCTCGACATCGACTCCAAAGCGCTGAGCCAGTTCTATGGCTGCACGCTCCACACCCAAGCAATGGGTTAAGCGTTTTTCAGGCAGAAGCTCTGCCATTTTTTCCAACAAAGCCTCACGAGAGCAGTTGATATAGTTTTGATAGGCCATCAGTAGAGCCCCTCCTTCTCGATGTAGTCTAGCACAGGCTGAGGCAGGAGAAAGTTGGGTTTCCGACCTTGGGCAAGGAAGTCACGCACCATGCTGGACGAGATATCCATGAGAGGCACATCCACCCAGATAACGGGATAGGAAGTCCCTGCCTTGTAGCGTGGGCGCTGAACCCCTACAAACTGAACCATATCGACCAGCTCATCAATTCGGTACCACTTGGGCAGATAGTCTACCATGTCGGCACCGATGATAAAGTAATAATCTGTATCTGGATTCTTCTCAGTTAGAAGCTTCATGGTGTCGTAGGTGTAAGAAATACCCTTGCGCTCTAGCTCGATTGTTTCAATGGCTAGCCCTTCAATCCCCTCAATCGCCAATTCAAGCATCTTGAGACGATGGTGTTCAGGGATGGTTTCCTTTTTATCTACGTGAGGAGGTTGGTACTCAGGCATGAGCAAAACTTGATCCAGTCCTAACTGCTGGCGTACTTGGTCCGCAACGATGAGATGGGCATTGTGAACAGGGTTAAAATTCCCCCCTAAAATCCCGACTTGTTTGCGTTTTTTCTCCTTGATTTCTGGCTCCAACTCTACCTTGGTAAAGGGAGTCAATAATTCGATTGCCATAGGCTAGTCTCCTTTATTTCTCTGTAAAAACAGTTGTTTGGAGTAGGTTTTTTAGATTTCTTTGACTTTTTTAGAAATCTTGCGATTTTCTTTCTTGCTGGATTGTTTAAACAAGATCAAGATGCGTCCGATTTTTTGGACTGTATCCACACCGATTTCTTCTTCCAAGATTTCAGCTACTTCGTGGATATTTTCATCTGTATTTTGCAAGAGCGTTACTTTAATCAATTCGCGGGCGTCAAGAGCTTGACGGACGCTGGTTTTGATTTGGTCGTTGAGTCCATTTTTTCCGATTTGGATGATGGGTTTGAGGGTGTGTGCCTGGCTGTTGAGGAAGGCACGTTGTTTTGATGTTAATGACATAATTTCTTTAAAAGAGTTTCTTTTTATACTTTTCTGAAGTGGTGACGGACGTCAGCAAAGTCCTTCGGACTTTCATGACTAAAATTTGAGCCTAAGGTCTCAAATTTTCCGCAGTTGGTACAACTCCTTGTACCAACTGACACCACGGCGAAAAGTATTCTCTATAGGCTCGTCCTGCTCGCCCGAATTCAGATAACCCTTTCCTTTCTGTGTTTTAAATAATTGCTTTTCGTGTGACGACGGCGACGCCTTCTGGTGCCCAGACGGCGACTTTGGCGATGCCTGTTACGCGGATCCAGCCTAGGCCTGAGATGACTAGGTCTATCTTTTCCTTAATGTTAAATACATGCTGAACTAGTTTTGGAAAATCTTCTTTTTCCTTGCTATTTGGTGGTGTCAGAAGGGTTCCGACGTGCTTATCGTAAAAGGCACTAGCGCCTTCAAGCTTGGTTCGGTGGAGTTTGAGTTCATTGTCAAAGAAGGCTGTGAAACCTTGCTTTTCACCCGCAATGAAATCAAAGCGTCCGAGACCACCTAAAAACAGGGTTTGCTCAGGATTAAGCTGATAGGTTTTTGGCTTGATTTCCTTTTTAGGGCTGACATACTTGAGGTTTTTGGCCGTCAAGTAATGGGCCATCTGGTGACGATGGATAATTCCCGGCGTATCGTAGATATAAGAGCCGTCATCAAGCGGAATCTCAATCTTGTCCAAGGTTGTCCCTGGAAAGCGTGAAGTCGTAATGACATTCTGATTACCCGTTATTTCTTGGATAATAGCATTGATAAGAGTTGATTTTCCAACGTTGGTTACGCCGACCACATAGACATCACGGCCCTTACGATAGTGTTCAATCTTGTCAATGACTTCCTTAATGGCATGCTTGTTTTGTGCCGAAGTTAAGACGACATCGACTGGGCGAAGACCTTCTTCGTGGGCACGCTCCATGAGCCACTGGCTAATCTTTCCTGGTTTAACTGACTTTGGCAGGATATCTTTTTTATTCCCGACCAAGAGGACATCATTGCCCGATACAAAGCGTGGCAAGCCTGGGATGACAGAGCCATTAAAGTCAAAGATATCAATGACATTGACTACCAAGGCATCACTATCTCCCACTTCGTGCAAGAGCTTGAGGAAATCATCATCCGTCAACTGGACATCCGTGATTTCATTGTAGTGGCGGAGACGGAAACAACGTTGGCAATAGACTTCGCCAGTCTCCAAACCTCTTTCAAGTGCCGACTGGGGGGTGAAACCAAGACCAGCCTTGTCTGTCGTCTGAATGGTTGCTCCACAACCAATACAGAGAATTTCTTCCATAGTTAAATTCCTTTTTTATATGTAATCGGTCCGTACTTTTCAGTGATTTTTCGCATAACACGGCGCTCACGAGCACGGTTGATCTGCGTTTTGATTGAGTCGTGCTGAACTAAGGGTTTGACCAATATTGAGCGAATGCCTGCACGGTGGGCTGCTCGTATGTCTGTCATAAGCTGGTCGCCAACCATGACCACTTCCTTTTTCTCATAGTGAAATTCCTTCATGGCACGGTCAATCCCAAATGTGAAGGGTTTCAGAGCCCAATAAACGTAGTCAATCCCAAATTTCTCAACTGCGCGTTGAACTCGTTTTTTGGTGTTATTTGAGACCACGATAACGCGAATACCCGCGTCCCGAAGGTCATGTAGCCATTGCTTCATCTCTGGTGTCCCGTCAGGGTTGTTCCAAGCTATGAGGGTATTGTCCAAATCGACCAAAACAGCCTTGATTCCCTGCGCCTGCAGGCTTGGGACTGTCAGATCATAAACTGCTTCCACAGCAAAATCTGGCATATAATTTTCAATCGCCATTCTGGCTCCTTTTCTTAACTTTTTTTCGCAATTTTTCTTAGCAACAATGACAGGATAATCCACAATCCTGCACTAGCCAAGCTGATGTAGAGCCAAGCATGGGGCTCATCTGTTAAAGGCAAGGGAACATTCATCCCGAAAAAGCCTGTCACGACTGCCAAAACCGCTAGCAAGACTGAAATGATAGTCAAGGTTGTCAAATTATCATTCAGATTATTGTTTAGGATGTTGTTGTAAGATGCTGATAGTTGTTGGAGAACTTGAGAAATCAAATCTGTCATGGACACCAGCTGATGAGCTTCAATCATAGCATCATCAAACTGCTCTCTCTCAATCTCATTAAAACTGCGATAAAGGGCATGCCCTTGAATATGCTCTAGCAACATGCGATTTTGCTTAGCAGCCGCAGTAAGATAAACCATACCGGTCTCCAAGTCAGACAAGGCAAAGAGATTTTTCTTGGTCGTCCGCTGACGCAAGAGGCCATTAACCTCATCCTTACTCTTGTCCATCTGCTCGATGACAGGATAGTAGGCATTGCTGATGATTTCCAGACTGGCAAAGAGAAACTTGTAAATCGAAAGCGTGTCATGGCTCTCCAGATAACGGGTCATCTGTTCAATGACATAGGCGTTCTTGGTATTACTAATGGTAATCAGGCGACGATGTTCCACGATAAAGGTCATGGGAAAAGCTTCATAGTATGCCTTATCCTTTTTCAAGTTCAAGACATTGTAGATAAAGGTCACAGTCCCATTTTCACGGTGATAATCCATGTGGGCACGCTCATTCCTATCCAGTGCGTACTCAATGGTTTCCTTGTCCAAACCGTAGATTTCTGAAAGGTCTTCTAGTTTTTTCAACTTGTCCAAATCTAGGTTAATCCAGGCACAGCCATTGCCCAACCGTTTTTCTAAAAACATCTTCTCTCCTTTACCAAACTCTTTCTATTGTACCATAAATCTGCTAAAATTTCAGGCCTGGTCTTTCCGAGAGAAATTGCTGACGACAGTGATATTGCGATTGGGAACAAAGTGCAGAACCTGATCTTCTCCTCTGAGTTGAGTTGTTCGAATGCCGACGCTGACGACCTTTCCCGATACAGTAATAGGCCCATTTGTCAGAACGACCTCATCTCCCACATCCAGTTGACGTTCAAAGAGGATGAAAAAGCCATTGATAACATCTGACAGAAAACCTTGCGCTCCCATACCAATAGCCACCCCAGCAATCCCAGCCCCTGCCAGCAAACTAGAAACTGGCAAACCTAAAATCGACAAAATGCAGTAAAGTAAAAAGAAATAAAGGGTATAATTAAACACATTCTCTAATAAACGTGAGATGGTTTTCTGACGCCCGACATCATGACGAGACATTTTTAGAGAAGGTTTGACAATTCTCTGCACCATGGTATGAAGTAGTTTTTTAGCTATATAAAAGAGCAAAAATAGTAATAACAGAGAAATTAACTTGGTTAAGATATTTTCAATAATCGTTGTTATATCAAGCTTATTGAGATAGGTTTGAATAAATTCTTTCATAGAAAACTCCTTTCATTTATTATACCATACTTTCACAAATGATGAATCTCCATAAATATTCAAAAATAATAGCCAAAATAGACAGAAAATTCTTGATTTTAGCTCATATTTATACTATAATCATAAACATTACACAACAAAGGAGATTGTTATGAAAAAATTCATTCATGCTTGGAATAAGGCAAGCCTGATCAAACGGATTTTGATTGGTATGCTTATTGGAGGAACCCTAGGGCTGACACTTCCTAACATTTCAGGAATTGGTTTACTTGGAGATCTCTTTGTTGGTGGCCTTAAAGCCATCGCACCAATTCTGGTATTTGCCCTCGTTGCTAACGCCCTTTCCCAACATCAAAAGGGACAAGATAGCAACATGAAAACGGTTATCTTCCTTTACTTGGTAGGAACCTTTGCAGCGGCACTTGTTGCTGTCCTAGCAAGTTTCATCGTACCTGTTGAAATTACCCTAAATAGTGCTAATACCGATATTGCTCCACCAGATGGAATTGGCCAGGTCCTCAGCAACCTCTTACTCAAACTGGTTGACAATCCAGTCAATGCCCTTGTCACAGCCAACTACATCGGTATCCTATCTTGGGCAGTTGTTTTCGGTATTGCTATGAGAGAAGCCAGCAAAAATAGTAAAGAATTGCTAAAAACCATGGCTGATGTGACTTCTAAGATTGTCGAATGGATCATCAACCTAGCTCCGTTTGGAATCCTTGGTCTTGTCTTCAAAACCATCTCTGATAAGGGAATCGGCAGTCTAGCTAACTACGGAATCTTGCTTGCCCTCTTGGTGACAACCATGTTCTTTGTGGCTCTGGTAGTCAATCCGCTAATTGCCTTCCTCTTTATGAAGAGAAATCCTTATCCCCTCGTTTGGAAATGTTTGCGTGTCAGCGGTGTGACAGCCTTCTTCACTCGTAGTTCTGCAGCTAACATCCCTGTCAATATGAAACTTTGCCACGACCTTGGACTAGATCCAGATACCTATTCAGTTTCTATCCCACTTGGTTCTACTATCAACATGGCAGGAGCCGCTATTACCATCAACGTTTTAACCCTTGCTGCAGTAAATACTTTGGGAATCCCTGTTGACTTTGCGACAGCCTTTGTCCTCAGTGTTGTAGCAGCAATATCAGCCTGTGGGGCTTCTGGTATCGCTGGCGGTTCCCTCCTTCTCATCCCAGTTGCTTGTAGCCTTTTCGGCATTTCTAACGATATTGCCATGCAAGTTGTTGGGGTTGGATTTGTGATTGGTGTCATTCAAGACTCATGTGAAACAGCCCTCAACTCTTCTACAGATGTCCTCTTCACAGCTGTTGCCGAATACGCAGCATCCCGTAAGAAATAACTCATAAAGACAAGCCTGCTCAGGTCTTGTCTTTTCCGCTTTTATCTAACTTACTAGGAAATCCTTATGTCTATTAGCCAACGTACGACCAAGCTCATCTTAGCTACCTGTCTTGCCTGCCTTCTTGCTTATTTTCTCAATCTTTCCTCAGCAGTTTCGGCCGGAATCATCGCTCTCTTGAGCCTATCTGATACGCGTAGAAGTACCTTAAAACTGGCCCGCAATCGGCTCTTTTCTATGCTTCTAGCTCTTACTATTGGCGTTTTGGCTTTTCACTTGAGCGGATTTCATATCTGGAGCCTTGGCCTCTATCTAGCCCTCTATGTGCCTCTAGCCTACAAGATGGGCTGGGAAATTGGCATCACACCAAGTAGCGTGTTGGTTAGCCATCTCTTGGTGCAAGAGTCAACCTCTCCAGAACTCCTAGTCAACGAATTCCTTCTCTTTGCTATCGGTACTGGATTTGCCTTGCTTGTTAATCTCTACATGCCTTCACGAGAAGAGGACATCCAGCATTACCACACATTAGTAGAAGAAAAGTTAAAAGATATCCTCCAGCGCTTCAAATATTATTTATCCAGAGGGGATGGACGCAACCGAGCACAACTGGTTGAAGAATTAGACACCCTTTTGGAAGAAGCCCTCAGACTGGTCTATTTGGATCACTCTGACCACCTCTTTCACCAGACCGATTACCATATTCACTATTTTGAGATGAGACAGCGACAAAGTCGCATCCTGCGAAACATGGCCCAGCAAATCAACACCTGTCACCTAGCTGCCAGTGAAAGTCTGATTTTGGCCCAACTCTTTTCAAAAATTGCAGGGCAACTGAGCCAGACCAATCCTGCTTCTGATTTGCTAGATGAAATTGAACGCTATCTGGAAGTCTTCCGTAACCGCAGTCTGCCCAAGACAAGAGAAGAATTTGAAACCCGCGCCACACTTCTTCAACTCCTACGTGAAGCAAAAACCTTCATCCAAGTGAAAGTTGACTTTTATCAAAAATATGAACAGTAAAAAAGAGAAAACTTCAGACCAATCACAAAATGTGAATATCTGAAGTTTTCTTTTATTTGTAAGTTATTACCATAAAGGCTAATAGTAAAACGAATAAGGCCACACTCACTAATAAAGTAAGCACCTTTACCAAAGTATTGCTCTGCCAGTAACTTGGTTTACCAATATTACTGGTGGCATCCATGGAAAAGAGTTGATTTTGACGGGGTTGTATGGTTACCAATACAATCAAAGCAAGAGATAGGATAATAGCTAAAACAATCAGTATTTCAATCATAGACCTACCTCAAAATTCCCAGCAAAGTAAAGAGCAAACCAATCAGAATCATCAAGCCCAGTAAGAGTGAAAAAGTTTTACTAATCTTTTCCCCTCGGGTTTCTTTTTCCTTCTTAATCGGTCTTTGCTTCAACTCTTCCATGCGACCTTCAACGTCTTTGTAAAATAAATCTTCATCTGACATGTTAACCTCCTAAAACAGTTTGCATGGTTTCCTGATATCGTACCAAATCAACATAGTTGGCATGTTGGCCTTGCTTTCCAAGTGCCTGACGCATTTGATCAACATCTGAAAGAGCCAACTTAATTGTCTCAACCAAAGGAGCAACTTCACTACTTTCAAATAGATGATCCGGAGCGATATAAAGTCTATTGTGCACTGTCTGATGAAATCCAAGAATCAAGAGATTGTGTTCAAAGGCTTGACGCACTGCATGCAATAACTCATTGCTGTGGTTTATATCCAAATAAATATCAGACAACTGATACAGTTCCTGAATCTTCTGTGGACTAGCGTTCTGATAAAGGACCACATTAGGATAGCGAAGCATGTCTAATAACTTAGAAGACATCTCTGTCACCGCTGCGATGCGGAAAGTAACATCAGGCAAGGCTTCTACGATTGCTTCTACTTGCTCAATTTGATCGGAATTGGTCAAGATTAAGACATCTCGCCTTAGGAAATTATCACGTTTGAACTGGTAATGGTAACCCAAATGCACAAACTGAGTATGGTATTTCTCGTCAGTCAACTCTAAAGCACGTTCATAAGTTGCCTTGTTTGGAATGATAATCTTCTTAGTGCGCACATCATCACTCTCTAAAATCAACTGCATATTGCCTGGAATGGCATCATAGAGAGGTTCCTGCCAAACCAAAACATCTGAGCCAGATTTATCTGGATGATGGAAGGAAACCAAGAAAGGAGTCGCTAGAGTATTAAAGATAAGCTGACTTGTATCTATTTCCAAATCTTGCAAAAAGAAGATGATAAATTCAACCTTATTTGCAAAGTAATGCATAGGTTGACCTGGTAAGGTCAATAAGATATCACCTGTCACATGGTTTTCAAGTAAAACTTGTTGACCATTGACATCTTGGTAAACCGTCATAATCCGCTCACTATCTGCACTGTAGGTCGTTGTAGCAAAGCAAGCACCATAGCGATTGTAATAATCAACCTGGCGTACTTTACCTTCTAAATCTTTCCAATCTACCTGTTTAACCAAGCGAGCCTGCATTCCATCAGCATAATGAATGACGGCCCTCTCCTGTGTCATATCTTCAATATGAGCAGACTGATTATTTCCTGAAATTTCCCAAAAAGCTGGAACAGGGACTTGGTTAAAATAGAGAGGTTTTCCATCCTCGTAACCTAGATAATAGGTAAAAGGAGAAACCAGACCATCAGGCAGAAAACCATCTGCATCGATGACCACTCCAAGTTGAGAAAGACCAGTAGCTACTAGACTTTCATGTAAATCTCGACTTTCCTGACTATAACGATCATAAAGTTCAATCATGGAGCACCTCCTCTACTGTTTTCTTCCACTTTTCTAAAATTTCTTCGGTTAAGAAGCCTTCTGCAATTTGATAAGAATGGGCACGCATAGCTTCCAAACGATTTTCTTGATACAGTTGGCAAATCTTAGCTGCAAAAGCTTGCCTGATTTGGTCCTCCACATGGTCAGATGAACTTGGAATCAGATAACCATTTTGCCCATCCTCTATAAAAGTCTGATTACCATAAGGCACATCAAAACCGATGAGAGGGAGACCCGAACCAATCGCTTCCATCAGGGTCAGACCAAATCCTTCGCTGGTTGAAGCCGTCAAGTAGACCTCATACTGGCTATAAATCTGCGAAAGTTCCGCATGTCCCTTGAGATGGATATAATCCTCAGCCTGATGCGTTGTAATAATTTCTCTAATCAGAGAATCTTCTCCACCACTACCATAGATATCAAAGGTTAATTCAGGAATTTCCTTACGAGCTTCAATGACTGCCTTGACCAACCAGTCAATGTGTTTTTCTTTAGCAAGACGCGAAGCGGTAATTAAAGAAAATGGCTTACGTCCCTGACTTGACTCCGTCAAGAAGTCAATACTTCCTACAGGAATGGTAACAATCTTTGGACGATGCGGGGTGTATTTGGTAAATTGCTCTTGCAGAACTTCTCTCTGTCTATCAGTGGATACGATAAAGAAATCAACCTTATCTGCATTGGTAAACTG
>CABTAV010000049.1:0-10814 GCA_902482895.1 uncultured Streptococcus sp.
ATAAATCAACCAGTAGCTAGTCGCGAAGAGGTGACAGAGGCTTTGAGTCACTTGGCGGTAGAGCATAATAGTCTTATCGCCCGTCGAATCGTTGAGCCAAATGAAGCTGGAGAAACACGCTTTACCTATGCCACTTACGGTCAGGGAGAGCTTCCAGAAGGTCTGACCATTTCCTCCAAGGAGAGTTCAGAAACGAGTGATTTATTAGGGTCTTACTTGATTGTGTCAGGAAGTTTGGATGGAGTGAGTTTACAGACCACCTTGAAAGAACTTGGTTATCAAGGCTTTGTTTCGAATGGAGAAGATCCATTTTCGATAGTCTTATTATTGGCGGCCACCCCTATGGGGCTACTGAGTCTAGCTATTTTTCTGCTGACCTTTATGAGTCTGACCCTGATTTATCGGATCAAGTCCCTTCGTCAAGCAGGGATTCGCTTAATAGCTGGTGAGAGCTTGTTTGGGGTGGCTCTCAGACCAGTGTTAGAAGATGTGAGACAGCTTATCTGCTCAGTGCTGGTATCCAGTCTTTTGGGATTGGGGATTCTCTGGTATCAAGGTGCCTTGTTTATTGCAACGGTGCAACTGGTCATCATTGCTCTTCTACTTTATGGATTGGCCTTGGTAGGGATTTCTACCTTATTAAGTATCGTGTATCTACTTGGTTTACAAGAAAATAGTCTGGTGGATCTATTGAAAGGGAAACTCCCTCTCAAACGTATGATGACATTGATGATGGTGGGGCAACTCTTGGCCGTGCTGGTGGTCGGCTCGAGTGCGACTGCTCTCCTACCCCACTACCGTGAAATGCAGGAAATGGAGAGAGCTAGCGATAAATGGAGCCAGTCCTCAGACCGTTACCGTCTATCCTTTGGTTGGTCTAGTGCATTTGCCGATGAAGAAGGAATGCGTAAGGATAATCGCGAGTGGCAGACATTTACTGAAGAACGGTTAGCCAATACAGACTCTTTTTATATTATGGGCAATGTTGACAAATTCTCAAATGGCGCAGAAGTGGACCTAGATGGCAATCGTCTCAATGACTACACACCGTCAGGGAATGTCATCTATGTCTCACCGCGCTATCTGATAGAAGAAAAGATTACCATTTCTTCAGAGTTTATGGACAAGATGCAAAACTTGTCTGAGGGAGAGTTTGGGCTGATCTTGCCTGAGAGCTTGCGAGAGCAGTCTGCCTACTATCAAGGATTATTTACAGATTACCTGCAAAACTTTTCATCTGAAAGTGTAGAAGTGACGAGTCAGAAACACTACCTCCCACAGGTAACGCTAGCTTTTACAGAAACAGGACAGGAACGCTTCCTCTATAACGATGGGTACAAGACGACACGTCAATATTTAAAAGATCCGATTATTGTGGTTTTAACGCCACAAGCGACTGGAACAAGACCTGTTGCAGGGATGTTATGGGGAACTACGGCTAATAGTGCCTTGAAATTAGATCAATATCAAGACAGCATCACAGCTCTAAAAGAGCAAGGTCTGTATCACAAGGTCTCTTATTTGGTAAAAAGCCAGCTATTTTTTGCCAAGGTACTAAATGACAAACGGATGGAGTTCTACTCTCTCCTTATTGGGACTATTTTGACTCTATCTACGGCTATCTTGTTATTTGATTCCATGAATCTTCTCTATTTTGAGCAGTTTAGACGGGAGATCATGATTAAACGTCTTTCTGGTATGACAATCTATGAGCTTCATGGCAAGTACTTACTGGCGCAAGGAGGAGTTCTCTTACTTGGGCTAATCCTATCTAGTGTTTTGACAGGAGATAGCTTGATTAGCGCTCTAGTTGTAGCTTTGTTTACGCTTAACGCTCTGTTGATTTTAGTTAGACAGGATAAAAAAGAAGAAGCTGGTAGCATGGCAGTATTGAAAGGAAAATAAGATGATTGATATTCAAGGATTGGAAAAGAAGTTTAATGACCGCGCGATTTTCTCTGGTTTAAACCTCAAGCTGGAGAAGGGCAAGGTTTATGCCTTAATCGGTAAGAGTGGAAGCGGAAAGACGACTCTGCTGAATATCTTAGGTAAACTAGAAAAGATAGATGGAGGAAGGGTTCTCTATCAGGGGAAAGATTTAAAAACCATTCCCACTCGTGAGTATTTTCGAGACCAGATGGGCTATCTCTTTCAAAATTTTGGCCTCTTAGAAAACCAATCAATCAAAGAGAATTTGGATTTGGGCTTTGTTGGTCAGAAAATCTCAAAAGTAGAACGTTTGGAAAGGCAAGTGGAGGCTTTAGAAAAAGTTAATCTAGGGTATTTGGATCTAGAACAAAAAATTTATACCTTATCTGGGGGAGAGGCTCAACGAGTTGCCCTTGCGAAGACTATTTTGAAAAATCCACCCTTGATTTTGGCAGATGAACCAACAGCAGCTCTTGATCCTGAAAATTCAGAGGAGGTTATGAATCTCTTGGTGGGCTTGAAAGATGAAAATCGAATTATCATCATTGCGACCCATAATCCCCTAGTCTGGAATAAGGCCGATGAAATCATTGATATGAGGGAGCTTGCTCATGTGTGAAAAAATCCGTATTCGCAGGGTATCTGATTATCCTAGTGCCAGAGGTGGTTTAGAAGATATTCTCATCATGGAAAATATGACCAATCATCTCCTTTTGGTTCAAATCCGAGTGAATGGCTATTTGCTTGATTTTGCTAGTATTGAAGGGCAAAGGCAAAAGCATTATCGTTTGAAAAATTTACCTCAAACGGTTGAACTGACAGTGGACGACGTGGAGGAGGATGTAGATTTGACCCTACCTGAAAATCGAAGTTATAAAGAAGCTGATTTTTTCGAACGGATGTTTCGAGAGAACCGCTAAGTCCACCTTTAAAGATTTTCAAGACTATCTTTCTTCATGAGAGAAGATAGTTTTTTGGTATGATTTTCACCCCCAAAATACAAGGGGAATGTGTTACAATAGTAGTAACAGATAATAGAAAAGAGAATAGATGAGAATTGCAGATTATAGCGTGACCAAGGCAGTACTGGAGCGTCACGGTTTTACCTTTAAAAAGTCCTTTGGGCAAAATTTCTTGACTGATACCAATATCCTACAAAAAATCGTGGATACGGCTGAAATTGATGACCAGGTTAATGTTATCGAAATTGGGCCAGGGATTGGTGCCTTGACGGAGTTTCTGGCTGAGCGTGCAGCAGAGGTCATGGCCTTTGAGATTGACCACCGTTTGGTGCCGATTTTGGCAGATACCTTGCGTGATTTTGATAATGTGACCGTGGTCAACGAGGACATTCTTAAAGTTGATTTGGCGCAACATATCCAGAATTTTAAAAATCCTGACCTGCCAATCAAGGTAGTGGCTAATTTGCCTTACTACATCACGACACCTATTCTCATGCACTTGACCGAAAGTGGGATTCCTTTTAGTGAGTTTGTGGTCATGATGCAAAAAGAGGTAGCTGACCGAATTTCAGCCCAGCCTAACACTAAGGCATATGGCAGCTTGTCAATCGCTGTCCAATACTATATGACAGCTAAGGTTGCCTTTATCGTGCCTCGTACGGTATTTGTGCCAGCGCCAAACGTGGACTCTGCTATTTTGAAAATGGTGCGTCGTCCAGAACCAGCTGTAGCAGTGGAAGACGAGAACTTCTTCTTTAAGGTTTCCAAGGCTAGTTTCACCCATCGCCGCAAGACCTTGTGGAATAACTTGACAGGTTACTTTGGCAAGACTGAAGAGGTCAAGGACAAGCTAACCAAGGCTTTGGACCAAGCAGGTTTGTCACCAAGTGTGCGTGGGGAAGCTCTCTGCTTGGAAGAATTTGCCAGCCTAGCAGATGCGCTTAAAGGACAAGGACTTTAAAATGCAGGGACAAATCATTAAAGCCTTGGCTGGCTTCTACTATGTGGAGAGCGATGGTCAAGTCTATCAAACACGCGCGCGTGGGAATTTCCGTAAAAAAGGGCATACTCCCTACGTTGGGGATTTGGTCGACTTTTCTGCGGAGGAAAATTCAGAGGGCTATATCCTCAAGATTCATGAACGGAAAAACAGTCTGGTCCGTCCGCCTATTGTCAATATTGACCAAGCTGTGGTAATCATGTCTGCCAAAGAACCTGATTTTAACAGCAATTTATTGGATCGTTTCTTGGTTCTTTTGGAGCACAAGGACATCCATCCCATCATTTATATTTCTAAAATGGATTTGTTGGAAGATAGGGAAGAACTGGATTTTTATGAACAGACTTATGGTGATATCGGCTACGACTTTGTGACCAGTAAAGAAGAATTTTTGCCCTTGTTAACAGGCAAGGTTACAGTCTTTATGGGGCAGACAGGTGTTGGGAAATCAACTCTTCTCAATAAAATCGCACCAGACCTCAATCTTGAAACAGGAGAAATTTCAGACAGTCTGGGTCGCGGGCGCCACACTACTCGAGCTGTTAGTTTTTACAACCTCAATGGGGGTAAAATCGCAGATACACCAGGTTTTTCATCATTGGATTATGAAGTATCAACGGCGGAAGACCTCAATCAGGCCTTCCCAGAGATTGCCACTGTCAGCCGAGACTGTAAATTCCGCACTTGTACCCATACCCATGAGCCGTCCTGTGCAGTGAAGCCAGCGGTCGACGAGGGAGCCATCGCGTCTTTCCGTTTTGACAACTACCTACAATTTCTCAGTGAAATTGAAAATCGCAGAGAAACCTATAAAAAAGTCAGCAAAAAAATTCCAAAATAAGGAGAAACCTATGTCTCAATACAAGATTGCTCCGTCAATTCTGGCAGCAGATTATGCCAACTTTGAACGTGAAATCAAACGTCTAGAAGCAACTGGTGCAGAATATGCCCATATCGATATCATGGATGGGCACTTTGTGCCACAAATCAGTTTTGGTGCAGGTGTGGTCGAAGCTCTTCGTCCTCATAGTAAGATGGTTTTCGACTGCCACTTGATGGTGTCAAATCCTGAGCATCATTTAGAGGACTTTGCGCGTGCAGGTGCGGATATTATCAGTATCCATGTGGAAGCAACGCCTCATATTCATGGTGCCCTCCAAAAGATTCGTTCGCTCGGTGTCAAACCTTCGGTTGTCATTAACCCTGGTACGCCTGTTGAAGCCATTAAGCACGTCCTTCACCTGGTTGACCAAGTCCTAGTCATGACAGTTAACCCTGGATTTGGTGGTCAAGCCTTTTTGCCAGAAACCATGGATAAGGTTCGTGAGTTGATTGCACTTCGTAAGGAAAAAGGTTTGAAATTTGAGATTGAAGTGGATGGTGGGATTGATGACCAAACTATTGCTCAAGCCAAAGAAGCTGGTGCGACCGTTTTTGTAGCAGGTTCCTATGTCTTTAAGGGAGATGTCAATGAGCGAGTACAAATTCTCAGAAAACAACTGGACTAAGGTTGCCGTTTTTGCAGGTGGTGACCGCGGTCACTATCGGACAGATTTTGATGCTTTTGTTGGTGTAGATCGAGGCTCGCTCTGGGTCTTGGAAGAAAATCTGCCTCTTGCTCTAGCAGTTGGAGATTTTGATTCTGTCACTGCAGAAGAATGTCAGTTGATTCAAAAACGTGCCCAACATTTTGTCCAAGCCCGACCAGAAAAAGATGATAC
Organism: uncultured Streptococcus sp.; assembly: GCA_902482895.1. Lineage (GTDB taxonomy): Bacteria > Bacillota > Bacilli > Lactobacillales > Streptococcaceae > Streptococcus. Next base: position 5,613 of record CABTAV010000049.1, read on the forward strand.
AGATCTGGAATTGGCTCTCTTGACCATCTTTGAACAAAATCCTCAGGCTCAGCTCACTATTTTCGGTGCTTTGGGTGGTCGTATTGACCATATGTTGGCCAATGTCTTTCTGCCTAGCAATCCCAAGTTGGCACCATATATGCGTCAAATAGAAATTGAGGATGGGCAAAATTTGATTGCCTATTGTCCAGAAGGGACCAGTCAGCCAGAACCCCGTTTAGACTACGACTATCTAGCCTTTATGCCAGTTCGGGATAGCCAGCTTACCATTCTCGGAGCCAAGTATGAGTTGACAGAGGAGAATTTTTTCTTTAAAAAAGTGTACGCTTCTAACGAATATATAGATAGGGAAGTGTCGGTGACTTGCCCAGATGGCTATGTAGTTGTCTTGCATAGCAAGGACAGGAGGTAGGATGGAAAGTTTACTTGTTCTATTATTGATTGCCAACCTAGCTGGTATCTTTCTGATTTGGCAAAGACAGGATAAGCAGGAAAAACATCTAAGTAAGGGCTTGGAGGATCAGGCAGATCATTTGTCAGACCAGTTGGATTACCGTTTTGAACAAGCCAGACAAGCCAGCCAGTTAGATCAAAAAGATTTGGAAGTGGCTGTCAGTGACCGTTTGCAAGAAGTGCGAATCGAATTGCACCAAGGCCTGACTCAAGTTCGTCAAGAAATGACAGATAATCTCCTCCAAACCAGAGATAAGACCGACCAACGGCTCCAAGCCTTGCAGGAATCAAATGAGCAACGTTTGGAACAAATGCGCCAAACCGTCGAGGAAAAACTAGAAAAGACCTTGCAGACACGCTTGCAAGCCTCCTTTGAGACAGTTTCCAAACAACTGGAGTCAGTCAATCGTGGCCTTGGAGAAATGCAGACAGTTGCCCGTGATGTCGGCGCCCTCAACAAGGTTCTCTCTGGAACCAAGACACGAGGGATTCTGGGAGAATTGCAATTGGGGCAAATTATTGAGGACATCATGACCCCTGCCCAGTACGAACGAGAATATGCAACGGTTGAAAACTCCAGTGAACGAGTGGAGTATGCTATCAAGTTACCTGGACAGGGAGACCAGGAATACGTATATCTACCGATTGACTCCAAGTTTCCACTGGCAGATTATTACCGCTTAGAAGAAGCCTATGAAGCTGGTGACAAGGACGAGATCGAACGCTGTCGCAAGTCACTCCTAGCCAGCGTCAAACGCTTTGCCAAGGATATTAAGAGCAAGTACATAGCACCACCTCGGACGACCAATTTTGGAGTTTTGTTTGTTCCGACAGAAGGTCTCTACTCAGAAATCGTCCGCAATCCGGTCTTCTTTGATGATTTGAGACGGGAGGAGCAGATTATTGTCGCAGGTCCAAGTACCCTATCAGCTCTTCTCAATTCCCTATCAGTTGGTTTCAAAACCCTTAATATCCAAAAGAGTGCCGACCATATCAGCAAGACGCTTGCCAGTGTCAAAACCGAGTTTGGCAAGTTTGGTGGTATTCTGGTCAAGGCACAAAAACATCTCCAACATGCCTCTGGCAATATTGATGAATTATTAAACCGTCGCACCACAGCTATCGAGCGGACGCTCCGTCACATTGAGTTGTCAGAAGGTGAGCCTGCGCTTGATCTACTCCATTTCCAAGAAAATGAGGAAGAATATGAAGATTAGTCACATGAAAAAAGATGAGCTATTTGAAGGCTTTTACCTAATCAAGTCAGCTGACCTGAGACAAACTCGAGCTGGGAAAAACTACCTAGCCTTTACCTTCCAAGATGATAGTGGCGAGATTGAAGGGAAACTCTGGGATGCTCAACCTCATAACGTTGAGGCCTTTACCGCAGGTAAGGTTGTCCACATGAAAGGACGCCGAGAAGTTTATAACAACACCCCTCAAGTCAATCAAATTACTCTCCGCTTGCCTCAACCTGGCGAACCCAATGATCCAGCTGATTTCAAGGTCAAGTCGCCAGTTGATGTCAGGGAAATCCGTGACTACATGTCGCAAATGATTTTTAAAATTGAAAATCCTGTTTGGCAACGGATTGTTCGAAAGCTCTACACCAAGTATGATAAGGAATTTTACTCCTATCCAGCTGCCAAGACTAACCACCATGCCTTTGAAACGGGTTTGGCTTATCATACGGCAACCATGGTGCGTTTGGCAGATGCTATTAGCGAAGTCTATCCTCAGCTCAATAAGAGCCTGCTTTATGCAGGGATTATGTTGCATGACTTGGCTAAAGTCATCGAGTTGACGGGACCAGATCAGACCGAGTACACGGTCAGAGGCAATCTTCTTGGGCATATCGCTCTCATTGATAGCGAAATTACCAAGACAGTGATGGAGCTCGGCATCGATGACACCAAGGAAGAAGTCGTTCTGCTCCGCCACGTTATTCTCAGCCACCACGGTTTACTAGAGTATGGAAGTCCAGTCCGTCCACGTATCATGGAGGCAGAGATTATCCATATGATTGATAATCTGGATGCTAGCATGATGATGATGTCAACAGCTTTGGCTTTGGTTGATAAAGGAGAGATGACCAATAAAATCTTCGCTATGGACAATCGTTCCTTCTATAAACCAGATTTAGATTAATAATTTAAGAAAAATGAGCATTTTTAGGGCAAGAATGTTCGTTTTTTTATATGAATATGGTATAATGGATAAAATATCAAAATTAAATGAAATGGGAAATAGAAATGAAATTAAGAAGAAGTGATCGAATGGTTGTCATTTCCAACTATTTGATTAATAATCCTTATAAACTAACTAGTCTCAATACTTTTGCTGAAAAGTATGAATCTGCTAAATCATCCATCTCAGAGGATATCGTCATTATCAAACGAGCCTTTGAGGAAATTGAAATCGGTCATATCCAGACAGTAACTGGTGCTGGTGGTGGTGTCATTTTCACACCATCAATCTCAAGCCATGATGCCAAGGAAATGGTTGAAGACTTGCGTGCCAAGTTGTCAGAAAGTGACCGTATCTTGCCAGGTGGCTATATCTACCTGTCTGATTTGCTTAGTACACCAGCTATCTTGAAAAATATTGGTCGTATTATTGCCAAGAGCTTTATGGACCAAAAAATTGATGCGGTTATGACAGTAGCTACTAAGGGTGTTCCACTTGCAAATGCAGTTGCCAATGTCCTCAATGTTCCCTTTGTTATTGTGCGCCGTGACCTGAAAATTACCGAAGGTTCAACTGTCAGCGTCAACTATGTATCCGGTTCAAGTGGAGATCGCATTGAGAAAATGTTTCTTTCAAAACGCAGTCTCAAGGCAGGCAGCCGTGTCTTGATTGTGGATGACTTCTTGAAAGGCGGCGGAACTGTCAATGGGATGATTAGTCTCTTGCGTGAGTTTGATTCGGAATTGGCTGGTGTAGCAGTCTTTGCGGATAATGCCCAAGAAGAACGTGAAAAGCAGTTTGACTACAAGTCACTCTTGAAGGTAACCAATATTGATGTCAAGAACCAAACCATCGATGTTGAGGTTGGCAATATCTTTGACGAAGATAAATAAGAGATAGAACTAAAGGTTGGAACGATTGTCCCAGCCTTTCTTTGCAAATAGAATAGAAGGAAACTTATGAAAACACCATTTATCAATAAAGAAGACTTAGAAAAGATTGTTGCCGAGTTCCCGACTCCCTTTCACTTGTATGATGAGAAGGGAATTCGTGAAAAGGCAAGAGCCGTCAACCAAGCATTTTCGTGGAACAAGGGCTTTAAGGAATATTTTGCAGTTAAGGCTACTCCAACTCCAGCTATTTTGAAAATTCTCCAAGAGGAAGGTTGCGGTGTGGACTGCTCTAGTTATGTGGAGCTTTTGATGAGTCATAAACTGAATTTCCCTGGTTCTGAGATCATGTTCTCTTCAAACAATACGCCAGACAAGGAATACGCCTATGCACGTGAATTGGGTGCGACCATTAACTTGGATGCCTTTGAAGATATTGAACATCTAGAGCGTGCAGCAGGCATTCCAGAAATTATCTCTTGTCGTTACAATCCTGGAGGCGTTTTTGAACTGGGAACAGATATTATGGACAATCCTGGAGAAGCCAAGTTTGGTATGACCAAGGACCAGCTCTTTGAAGCTTTTGCCATCTTGAAGGAAAAAGGAGCCAAGACTTTTGGGATTCACTCCTTCCTAGCGTCCAATACCGTCACCCATCTCTATTACCCAGAGTTGGCTCGTCAGCTTTTTGAATTGGCTGTTGAAATCAAGGAAAAGTTGGGCATTTCGCTAGACTTTATCAATCTTTCTGGCGGTATTGGTGTCAATTATCGTCCAGACCAGGAGCCAAATGATATTGCCTTGATTGGTGAGGGAGTTCGTAAGGTGTATGAAGAGGTCCTTACGCCAGCAGGTCTTGGTCAAGTCAAGATTTTCACCGAATTGGGTCGCTTTATGTTAGCACCTCACGGTGCTTTGGTCACAAGAGTTACCCATAAGAAGAAAACCTACCGTACCTATCTAGGTGTGGATGCATCGGCAGTCAACCTCATGCGTCCAGCCATGTACGGAGCCTACCACCATATTACCAATCTGACACATCTAGAAGGACCAGCTGAAGTGGTAGATGTGGTCGGTTCACTCTGTGAAAACAATGATAAATTTGCAGTGAATCGCGAATTGCCTCATACAGAAATCGGTGATTTGCTGATAATTCATGATACAGGTGCCCACGGTTTTTCAATGGGTTACCAGTACAACGCCAAACTTCGTTCTGCGGAAATCCTTTATACTGAAGAAGGAAAAGCCCGTCAAATCCGCCGTGCAGAGCGCCCTGAGGACTACTTTGCAACCTTGTATGGCTTTGATTTTGAAGAATAAAATGATAAGTAATTGAAAATGAAATTGAAAAACAGATTGCTTTCTAAAAAATAGGCAAAAATCTTGTTTTTCCTTCAAGTCATGATATAATAAAACTATAAAACGTTTTCAAGGAAGGTAACGATATGTCTGAAGAAACAATTGATTATGGACAAGTGACAGGAATGGTGCATTCGACAGAAAGCTTTGGATCAGTAGATGGGCCGGGTATTCGCTTTATTGTCTTTTTGCAGGGCTGTCACATGCGTTGCCAGTATTGCCATAACCCTGACACTTGGGCTATGGAGTCCAATAAATCACGTGAACGGACGGTAGATGATGTCTTGACAGAGGCCTTGCGCTACCGCGGTTT
>CABTAV010000050.1:0-10752 GCA_902482895.1 uncultured Streptococcus sp.
GCTCCCTTCCAATTGCCCGCTGCAGCTGAAAAATCACCATCTACCATGGTTAAAACACCCTTGTAGCGTTTATTTTGCTCTGCTTGTTTGTCTTGAAGTTTGCGGTCAGTTGTAGGATCATAGCTTGATTGGTTAGACTGGGCTTGAGGAGCTTGTTGAGTTGAAGGAGTCTGAGCAGGAGTTTGTTGACTAGCTGCCTGTTGATTAGACACTTCTTGGCCTTGTCTTTGCTCTGGTGCAGGTGCCGCTTGTGATGACCTTGCAGTTGCTGAAGATTGATCAGTAGACGCCTTAGCCTTTTCAGATGAAGCTGAATTTGAGGACTTCTGAGTCTTGCTTTCTTTGCTAGCAGAAGCTGCTTTAGAACTTGATGATTGGCTTGTCTTAGCAGAACTGCTTGCTTGAGTTGTTTCCTTTTTATTCCCACAAGCTCCTAACAGCAAGGTAGAGGCCAATACAGTTGCTGCCATCAATTTGATATAGGTTTTCTTTTTCATTTTTCTACTCCTTTGTAATGTTTTAGAAATATAATGAAATCTTTTTGTAATATTATTGTAACATTCTGATTTAAATATGTCAATAATTTATCTAAACTATTTTAAAAATCTCACATAATTTAGATACATTTACTCCTCCTACTCTTCTATTCGTAATAAAACAGAAAAACAGGAGATTTTCCTATTAAAAATTTGAATTTGTTTTTGTGTAATCGCTTGCAACTTTAAGTACAAAGGAATATAATAACATTGAAATAGAATATAGGAGGTGCACTCTTATGCTAAATAAGTATTATAAGTATCTTCCTTGGTTGATTTTGGGAGCAATTGGCTCTTATCAATCAGCAACTTACTATGAGCGAACTGCATTTAATGTGTTTTATCTGACTACAATCTTTTTGATTGTTTATATCGCTTTGTTATTTTTACATGAGAACTATCTCAAGTATCGATACAAAGACTTCTTTACTCACATGTTGAGCAATCCTAAGAAAGATAGGCACACCTAAAAACAGTCGCAACAGCAAAACCATTTCATGATGGTACATAAAGAGGTCAGGAACTTTGTCCCGACCTCGCTTTTTATTTCAATCGATAGGTTTTTCTTGGTTTCTTTTTAGGTACTCGTTTGAGTCCGACTTCTTCTACATATTCTCCGTATTTTACGAGAAAGTTATTGCTGACGATGGGACGACCGGGGTTGATAAGATTGACCAGTTCAGTCCCTTCATAGACAGTGAACTCCTCCTCCAGCAGATAGAGGAAGGTCGGATTCCAGTCGAGACGGCCTTGGATTCGTTTGATGGATTCTTGGATAATGGCATAATGGTCAAAAGCGAAGGCTTGCTCCTCCAACTCTACTCCCTCTAAGAAGCACTTGCCCGTCTGAAAATCCACATCTACAAAAACCACATCCCTAGCATCGTCTCCTGCTTGAACAAGTTCTAATGCACGACTAGGCAAATAAACCAAGTGGGCAATGGTCACTGTCCAGCCCCGTGGGTCACGGCCGGGAGTCGATACGGTCATCAATTGCTCAATTTTTTCCAAAGGAAGATCGAGATTGACTTCTTCTCTCACCTCACGCTGACAAGCATGCGCAGCGTCTTCGCCCTTGTCCATAAATCCTCCAACCAGAGCCAAACAGTTTTGATAAGGGTGAGCCTTGCGACGAATTAATAAAAGCTTGATCTTTCCTTCGACAAAGCAGTAGGCTACCATATCTACTGTCACACTTGGTTTTTCATATTGAGGGAGTTCCTGCTTGTAGTACCAATCCAAAAACTCCTCCTGACTGGCATGGATTTCATAATATTCTTTTTCCGTCATCCCTGCTGGAATCTTTATGTCTGCCATCTTATGCCTCCTTTCGAACTGCCTTGGTCCATTGGTACCATCCCACTAGACTGTTCAGTGTGTAAACCCAGTACATCCCTTGGATGTGGATATTTTCACCCCACCAGAGGTAAATACTAAAGAGATTGGTCGCAATCCAGAAAATCCATTGCTCACGGTAGAGACGAGTCATCAAGAGCTGGCCAACACCATTGGTCGAATCAGTAACACTATCACGGAAAGGGCGAGCACTATGGATACTTTGGTATGCCAAGCCCATACCAATCCAGATGATAGCAGTCAAAGCCAAGTACTTGAACCAATCAATAACAGATAATTTCTTAGCTTCAAAGTGAGATTCTTCTACTTTTCCTTGGTCATTAATACGGTTGGACAGCCAAGCATAGAGACCAATCGGCTGCATGACAAAGAAGTAAACTGTCGTCAAAACTTCGCCATAAAAAGTCGCATTCATGGCCAAAACCAAATAGATAGCAGAGTTAATGGCCCCAAAAAGATAATTGCTTGCACGCCCTTCTGCAACTAAGATAACACAGACAATCCCAGTCCAAGAGGCAAACAAGCTCATCCAGTCATGACTTTCTGTATTTTGCGTGAATTCCAAGATCAAGGGAACACTTGACAGGACGATGAGATACAACCACTGGAAGAGGCTACGGCCGACAAAGAGATCTTTCCAGAGCAGGTTCATGATTCCTGCAAAACCGATCTTGCGGGCTTCTGCATGGACATTTTTAAAGTTTTCGATAAATTGTGTGATTTTTTCAGTTAGTTTTTTCATATTTTTCTCCTAATCTGCTTGGTAAATGGCATCGATAGCCACTTTTGCTGCTTCATAATTGCCTAGATAATTCTCCGCTAGATAAACTAAAGGAATGTTGGTTAAATATCGCTCCCTCATCTGATCCAAATGTTGTGAAAAACTATGACGAATATGGTCTTCTGCCATGGTCATATCTCTAAACCCATCATTGACATAGGAGCCTACAGGTTGTACAAAGAGAATCAAGTCCCATTTTTCTTTTGCTAAAATCGAGGCAAAAAGATTGTCAAAAGTCTCTCCCGATAAGTCCCCTTGATCCTCTGACTCCATGTAATAATCATAGTAACCCTTGGTCACCAGAGAGTTAGTATCTGCGACGACCAATCCCCTATTAGCATTGCTGTCAATTAACTTAGAGGTCTGGTCATACTGTCCCAACAGGAGATAATAATAATCCTTTGGGGTCAATTCATCATCGCGGACATTATTTTTGATCTGGTACTCACGTGCGTATTCCAGACTGACGGGTGCATCGTAATACCTAGCCAAATCCTTGGCTAGAGTGGTCTTCCCATTACTGGCACTTCCCATAATCAACACTTTCTTTGTAAACTGACGTCGGAAGGGGTGAGCGATATATTTCCAATATTTGCTTGGGTTTTCTCGAATCATAGTCGCTGAAATACCAAATTTTCTTTCTTGCAAAACAGTCTCAAAACCACGATTTGATAATTCTTGCTGGTAGTCTGCTTCTCCCACAAAGAAAATTAGTTCTTGCTGGGTTTCATCATAGGAAATCTCCGCTAACATTTGGTCCAACCACTCCTGCCAGCCCATAGGGTAACGGGGAAGATTGGTTTCATCTAATTTGCAGACAGAGGTCAACTCGTCATCACGAAAGGCCTCTCGAATATAGCGAAATCTCTTTTGAAGCGTTAAGCCTACCTGCTCCCCTCGGTCTCCCTCATAGCCTGAAACGACAACCCAGACCTGGTCACACTGCCGCTTCGCTCGCTGGATTAGATCGATATGTCCTTGATGAAGCGGAGCAAAGGTTCCAAATACCACTGCTGTTTTCTTTTTCATAAACTCATTACCTTTTTATGGTTTTTGATATTTTTATTATCTATGTTTTTATTGTAAACTATATTTTTGTTTTGTCAATGGTTTTTTATTATTTTTTATAAAAAAGTAGCAAAAAAAAGAATCAAGATTGCTCCTGATTCTCCATTTTTATGCAATATCAAATTTTAACTGGCCTGCTTTAACACCAATCTTAAGTGTGCTGCCTGCCACCAAATCTCCCTTAAGAAGAAGTTCTGCCAACTTGTCCTCAACTTCTGTTTGCAGGGTTCTGCGAAGTGGACGAGCTCCCATCTCTGGGTCATATCCTTGATTTGCCAACAATTTCAGTGCGGAAGCTTGTAATTTCAAGTCAATGCCTTGTTCAGCCAAACTTGCAACTAAAGGTTTGACCATAATCTTCACCACTTCCTGCATATGGTCGCTAGACAGACTATGGAAGACCACCTTTTCATCAATACGATTGATGAATTCCGGTCTATAAGCCTTTTTCAACTCTTCAAACATGCGTTTTTCCATATTTTCCTGGTCAAAACGAATATCCTTAGCCCCAAATCCGACAGTCTTGTCATCCCGAAGGGCTGTCGCACCAAGATTTGACGTCATGATAATAATGGTATTTGAAAAGTCAACCTTGCGACCCTTGCTATCGGTCAAGACACCATCATCCAAGACCTGCAAGAGGACATTAAAGATGTCTGGGTGGGCTTTTTCTACCTCATCAAAGAGGAGAACAGTGTATGGTTTGTTGCGAACCTTCTCGGTCAACTCCCCACCTTCTTCATAACCCACATAGCCCGGAGGAGCTCCGTTGAGACGACTGGCTGCGAATTTCTCCATATACTCACTCATGTCAAAGCGGATAAGGGCTGATTCGTCATCAAAAAGAACTTCTGCCAGAGCCTTGGCCAATTCGGTCTTACCGACACCTGTAGGCCCTAGGAACATAAAGGAACCAATCGGACGCTTATGACTGCGAATCCCTGACTGGTTGCGGCGAATGGCACGGCTAATACTTGAAACTGCTTGATCTTGACCGATGACACGTTTGTGCAATTCAGCTTCCAGATTCAGATATTTCTTAGCGTCAGTCTTAGTCAGTTTTTGGACTGGAATACCTGATAAACGACTCAAGGTAGTCAAAATATCAGACTCTGTCACCAAGTCTTTATAGACAGGCACTTCCTCTTCTTTTGCAATTAGCTGAGCTGCCTGTTTCCACTTGCCATCCATCAAGGCCTTGTCAGCTGGACTCAAACCTGAATCGTCTGCTTTTACATTTTTAGTTTTATTTTGCACTGTTGCCGCTGCTTCATCCAAGAGGTCGATAGCAGAGTCTGGCAAGTGACGACTAGTCAAGTAACGATGCGCCATCTTAACCGCTGTTTCAACCGCTTCATCTGTGATTTGTACACGGTGATGTTTCTCATAAGTCACCTTCAAACCTTGCAAAATGGTCATGCTGTCTGCCACACTTGGCTCTTCAATCGTTACTTTAGCGAAACGACGAGAAAGGGCTGCATCTTTTTCGATATGTTTTTGGTATTCTTCCTGAGTGGTCGCACCAACTGTTCTCAAAGTTCCACGCGCCAAGGCTGGCTTCAAGATATTGGCCGCATCCAGAGTCGAATCAATTCCGCTCCCAGAACCTATGATGGTGTGGAGTTCGTCGATAAATAGAATTACTTGACCATCTTCTTCAATATCCTTGATGATATTGTTCATACGTTCTTCAAAGTCACCACGGAAACGTGTCCCTGCAACGACATTCATCAAATCAAGCTCTAACACGCGCATCTTAGCCATTTCCGCAGGTACATCACCACTCGCAATACGCTGAGCAAGACCAAGCGCCAGAGCAGTTTTCCCGACACCAGCATCCCCAACCAAGACAGGATTATTCTTTGTCTTCCTACTCAAGATTTGAATCATACGCGAGATTTCCTTGTCCCGACCGATGACTGGCTCCAACTTGCCAGAACGCGCTTGTTCTGTCAAATCATGCGTATAGTCTTCGAGACCACCACTCGGAGTCTGGGGCATCCCCATCATATTAGCCATAGAATTTTGCTTGTCAGCCACTGTACGATGGCGTTGGCGTAGAGCCTTGAGGTCTTCACGAGTCCAGCCTGCACGTTCTTCTAGATTTCGACGTAGGGCAGCAATCTTGACCTGATCTTTCTTATCTTCATAAGAAAAACCAGCTCTCTCCAAGATACGAGTAGCCAAGGCATTGCCATCATGCAAGATCGCATAGAGGACGTGCTCCGTCCCTAGCACCTTAGCATGGACCACTGACGCTACATACTCTGCTTCGTCAAAAAGAACCTGCAAACGATGGGAGAACGGCAATTCCGTAAAGGTTTCATCCTGGCTATAGTCCGTTTCAGTCAGTTCCAAAGCCACCTCTTCTAAACGGTCCATCTCATATGGATAATCATTTAAAGTTGCCCCTGCCACACTATAACTGTGATTGGACATGGCAATCAACAAGTGCCAAGACTCTAGGTAACGAGCTCCAAAATGGCCAGCAACCATGTAGGCACTTTCGATACATTCATTCAATGCTTTTGAATAGTTCATCTTACTTCCCTTTTCTATCTACCTCTTGTATGACCTGTCGTAGCATGTTTGCACGAAGGACTGGAGCTTCTTCTCCTAGAACGCGATCCAAAGCTACTGCTACCAGCAAATTCATCTCCTGCTTGGTCATCAATTCCTGCTCAACCAAAAGCTGGAGAATATCCTCATAAATTTCTTGACTAACTCGCTCGCCAATCGAATAAAGCAGCTCTCGGAGCATTTCATGATGACTAGAAAACTCAATCCGTCCTATACGAATGTAGCCTCCGCCACCACGCTTACTTTCAACCAAGTAGCCTCTACTTTCCGTAAAGCGTGTCTTGATCACGTAGTTAATCTGACTAGGAACAACCTGAAAGGTATCTGCCAACTGACTACGTTGCAACTCCACAATACCAGATTGATCTAAAATCGCCTTGATGTAGGCCTCAATATGATCCGATGTATTTTTAAATCTCATTACAAACCCACCTCTCTCTTTAAACCTTGACTATCTTTGACTATACTATCATTTAACACTCTATAAGTCAAATTTTTAAGGCTCAACCATTGGAAATACTGACTTTTTTAAAAAACACTTTGGCATTAATTCGCCTTAGTTTTTCTTGAAAGTTCCTAAAAAAGTCCACAAAAAAGAGCCCTAAAAAGGGCGTAATATTGACGAGTTCAGCAGGCAAGAACTAGCACCTTTGAAGGTGCTTTTTTATTCATCTAATCAATTATCAATAATAATGTTACAATAACTATAATATAAACAATAACTTTCTGAAAGGATTAACATGGATAAGATAGAAATGATTTCTTTTTCAATCCTACTTGATGAAGTTGCTGAAGTAAGGCAACTGCTTGAAAATATTGTAAGTTTGGATAAGACAGTTTATCCAGAACTATCAATAGGTATCCTTCCTTTTGTATCATCTCTCTGTGATGGAATACTAAAGTTTTTACCCAGAGATGTTCATAGTGATTTTCCAAATATTGGAGAACAGGAATTTCAAAAAATAATATCTAGTGTCCGAGTGAGTTATAAGCAATACTCTGATAAAAAATTTAGCAAGGCTAACAAACTGATACTTGAAATAGAGAGACGCTTTTATTCACAAATGGTAGAAAATTACAATTTATTTCAAAAACTCGTAATCAATATTTTTGGACAACATGATTTAGGGGTATATTACTTCAACGAAATTCCATACGCTAACACTAATCAATATCATATTTACCTAGAAAGTATTTTATCGAAAACTGATAAAAAGGATATTTCCTATTTTGATAAAAGAGCTACTGATTTATTTTTTGAATTTAGCAAAGCTTTAGGAACTTTAATTAATTCAGTAAATCAAAAAACTATTAAGAAGCCTACAATCCAGGATATTAAAATTGAAAACTTTGAACAACGTGATTTTTTCTTATTTGAATCTAAAAGAAGGAATTTTTTAACAGGAGTTCTGCCTACGGGCACTCAGTTATTCTTATTTAACATATTATGCCAGAATAATTTTGTAGTACATATTATGCCAAGTGTCTTAAAATCAAAAAATTACTTTTTTACACGCTCGCTAAGCCAATGCTATTTAGTTAGTATTACAGCCTTACGCTTGATTCTCAATAAGGAAAGCTCTTTATTGCCTGATTTCCAACGGGAGGAAGTTGTTGATATCCTTGATCGCAAAGAAAAAATTTTTAACTTCCGACAAGATTTTAGAAATAATATATTTCATTATAAAATTTCAAATGTCCCATTACAAATATTTACCAATCCCCCGAAATTCTTTGAAGAACTGATTGAATTTCATTCCTCAAAAAATTTTAAAGAGTATCAAAAACTATTATTGGAAGAAATCTTAAAAATAAATGACATAATCAATTCATTTATCAATTGAAAATTAGGTCTTATTTCAGAAAAATAGTTTCATCTCAATTCTATTTTAGAAAAACTAATACTTTTTTCTAAAAACAATAAGTTTTTACCCCCTTTTTCTCTGAACATCTCCGACTTGGAAAAAGTTCCCTTCACCGGTACCCTACTGGCCAGAAAGATTTTTTAAAAGGTGGGGGGAGTCAATATCCTTTCAACTCAACAAATCTTTTAGCGATTACCTTTCTACGGCTATTTATATAACGAGTAGTTTTATTTAGTTTCTCTGCCACGTCTTCCCAAGTCGCACCAGCTTCTAAATATCTCATTTTAAAAATGACTAGATCACTTTCAATTAAGTTTTCCATCAAGGTATCTACAACTAGTTTAAAGCCTTCTAAATATCTTAGCGTTTGGTCTTCTTCAATTCTAATGATGGTTGCTTCAGTAGGACTATATACTGTCTTGCCTTTCCCACCAGTACAATCTTCAGCGCTATGTTTCTTATTATGTATTAGTTCCTGTCTTCTCAAATAAATTTTATTAGCAAGCGTTCTATATCGTCCTAACTCAATATCTATCCCGTCCAGGTCTCTGTTACTCAACTCGCACATAGGCAAGTACCTCCACTTAAATTTAAAAATTTTTTTATCTTTCAATTTGTCAAATTGTAAATTCTGTCAAACTGACAAAAAGCGCTAAAAGCCTTCCAACACTCCACTTACCAGGTATCATTGTTTTAAGTTTGACAACTCTTCAATATGACAAGTTCAAGGGAAATTTCTTTAATTTATCCCCTCAGTTTCTCATATCTTACATTCTGTGAAACTCACTCCATTCTATAAACCCCTGATATATCTTGCTTTCAAGCTATTACTTCTTTTCAGTTTATGCTTACTTTGTTATGTGAAACTTAGTAAAGCATAAAAGTAGGACTAGCGATATCTCTTCTGTTTCAGCCATATATCACTAGCCTTACTTAATTTGTTCCCTATTTTTCTAAATACACTTTGATATCCCGATATTCCTTAGAAAAATTCATCCATCCGCTAGAATCAGGGGTTAAGAATGGTAAGACAGTAAGCGGACTTACTTCTGTTCGATACGACGATAGAGAATGTCTCTGACTTATTTCTCTGACTACACCTGTATGAATTTCTTCTACATCCTTCTTCAGTTCTTGAATTTCATCATATGCGTCCAGAATTCGTCTAAGTTTCTCTCGGTATTGTTTATAGATCTTCTTAGTTTCCATCCGTTGCTTAGTTTCTTTAAAAATGTATTCAAAGATGACTACATTAGCTTCTGAAAAATCACTATCAAATTTTTCCTGAAGGCCATTAATAGCTTTTTCCATCTTTTCCAGCTGCTCTAAAGATTCTAAGTTATTTGACAAAAAAGAATCTATGTTCTCGAATGAAACTGCTTGATTGCCTAACAGGCTTTTCCTTTTTTCGCTTAACTGTTCTCGTGCTGAATTAATCTTACTTTTTTTATTATCTAAATCATCCAGTGTATCAAATACTTGATTAATATCCATTTCTTCCTCCTAGTTCCATTGAATAAAGTAACCACAATCTTCTTCAACTTTTTTTACATCAAATCGGGTATGTAAAATCAACCGTTTTCCAAAATAGTCATTCGCATTCACCCAACTAAGTGTATCTTTCTTGCGATCAAACAAAGTAACAAAGTTTTCTAAATCTCCGATAAAGCCTTTTTTGTCACCTTTATTCCCTAATGTTGTATCATCTACAATTAAAAAGTTATCTACAAAGAATGTTTCACTTGTCCCTGTCTCTTTATCAACTTTAAGAAGATAATTTCCTGAAGTGTCTTTCATTTTTTCTAAGACACTAAATAGTGATTGACTAACAACCATAGATACATTGCGTTCTGGATTGATTAAAGAAACAATAGATTTCAAGTCGTCCATACTTGTAGCAGTCTGCACTTTCGCAGTTTGGAGAATTTTCCCAATCTCTCTATTTCGTGTTCTACGTTTTAATTTAATAATCTTCTTACCAAGAAAATCCGTTAAATTATATTGGCCATCATCTAATTGTTCCTGTGAAAAATCAAGTTTTCCACTGAATAATTTAACTAAGTAATCAACGCTGATAGTTTTCTTTTTATCTGCTTCTTTTCTCTCAACCGAATTTTCGCTAACTTCTTGTAATGAATCAGATTCAAAGTCAGTTACTTCATACTTCCCACCACGGGTACGAGTCTCAATAACATTTACTAGATCAACCAGTTCTTTACGTTGATGTTCATCTTCATAACTATCAAGGATTGGTTTTTCAATGAGTACATGATTATTTTCTACGTTCATCCCTCTAGTGTTATAACCTGTACTTCGGATATAAGCTTCTAGATTTTCTTTTTGTTTAACTAAGTTAGTTGTCATTTTTTGCTCCTTCATCTTTTAATATCTGATTTTTGTTTATGATTTTTTCTAAAATTCTTTGCTCTTAGTTTTTCTTTTATGACTCTCCGAGCCTTTAGAATCATTTTTTCTAGATTTTGGTTTGTCGGTAACTTCTCAAAGTAACTTCCACTTGCCCAACCAAAGTGGAAATTAGTCTAAAACGGATTTTTATGGTGGAATT
>CABTAV010000051.1:0-10733 GCA_902482895.1 uncultured Streptococcus sp.
CATTCACCTTCTGTTACCTCAAAGGAAATATCCTTCAAAATAGCCTTGCCCTTGATGTTTTTATTTAGGCTTTCTACCTTAATCATGTTCATGATATTCTCCTTTCAGCCACTCCTTTCCCATCGGAAAGGCGATAAAAATCATAAATCCTAGACCCCAGGCACCACGAATAGCTTGGTGAAGGAAGGCTTGATCAAACCAACCTGTAAACATTTCTACCAGCCATACCACTAGTGATAGTCCAATAAAAAGATATAGAATCGCTTTTTTCATTTTTCAAACTCCTTTTTCACATCTGAGACTAATTTCAAACCTTCTCGGATCAACCAAGACATCATGCCAAATCCTGCAAACAAATCCCAAGGAAAATGATAGAAACCTTCATCCAATCCCGAAAACATGAGATAGGTCATAACTCCTGCTGCTACTAAACTCATTGCGACAATTACTTTATGTTTCATTTTTTCTTCCTCCACTTGATACATCTAGTATAATTCTTTGAAGGTAGAATCACTAGAAGCTTCTGTCATGAGGAGATATGACAAATGTCATAAAAAAGAAAGTTGATTTTACAACTTTCTTTTTTATCTATTAAATTTTTATTCCACACTAAATAGATATGGGTAAACAGGTTGTTGACCTTGATGAATCTCGACTTCAACATCTTCGAATTCTTCTGCGATTTCTTGAGCAATTTCATTGGCAAGTTCTTCGCTTCCATCTTCACCGACATAGAAGGTTACGATTTCACTATCTTCATCCAACATATGTTTCAAGGTTTCAGTCAAGGTTTGGTGCATGTCAGGGTTTGACACGAGAATTTTCCCATCCACCATACCAAGATTATCGTTTTCATGGATTTCTAAACCATCAATGGTTGTATCACGCACAGCTGTTGTGACGCTTACACTAACGACATCGCTGAGGGCTGCAGTCATGCGCTCTTGGTTTTCTTCGATGGACTTGCTTGAATCAAAGGCAAGAAGACTTGTCAAACCTTGAGGAAGAGTACGAGCTTCCACCACTACTGCTGGTTGTTCCAAAACTTCTGCTGCAGATTGAGCTGCCATGAAGATATTCTTGTTATTTGGCAAGAAGATAATGTTACGAGCATTGACCTGCTCAACAGCCTTGATAAAGTCTTCTGTTGAAGGGTTCATAGTTTGACCACCTTCGATAACATAATCAACACCTTGGGAACGGAAGATATCTGCTAGGCCTTTACCAGCCACTACAGCAATCAAAGCATACTCTTTTTCTTCAGCTGGCTTGCTAACTTGAGCAGCTTCTTTTTCAACCTGTGCTTCGTGTTGGTTACGCATATTGTCAACTTTTACCTTGACCAAGCTACCATATTTGAGACCTTCTTGCATAACAAGTCCTGGATCTTCTGTATGGACATGGACTTTGACGATTTCATCATCATTGACAACAAGGAGAGAGTCTCCAAGTTCATTCAAGTAGTTACGGAATTCGTCGTAGTCAAAGTCTTTGGCATAGGTTGGACCTTGCTTAAGAGCTACCATGATTTCAGTACAGTAACCAAATGTGATGTCCTCAGTCGCTACGTGACCAGCTACAGACTTATGGTGCTCTGCATTGATCATTTCACTCATGTTGGCAGGAGTCGCTACAAAGTCCTCAGATGCAATATATTCACCAGTAAGGGCTGAAAGGAAACCTTCGTAGATGAAGACCAGTCCTTGACCACCTGAATCCACAACGCCAACTTCCTTCAAGACTGGAAGCATATCTGGCGTTTTAGCTAGAGCGGTTTTAGCACCTTCCAAGGCTGCACGCATTACCTCAACAGCATCATCTGTTTGCTCAGCCTTTTTCTTAGCACCGATAGCAGCTCCACGCGAAACTGTCAAAATCGTTCCTTCAACTGGTTTCATAACTGCTTTATAGGCAACTTCCACACCTGATTGGAAGGCAAGGGCCAAGTCTTGACCTGTTAACTCGTCTTTATCCTTGATTGCTTGTGAGAATCCACGGAAAAGTTGAGACGTAATAACTCCTGAGTTCCCACGCGCACCCATCAAGAGACCTTTGGCAAGAATGCTCGCTACCTCTCCAACTGTAGAAGCTGGCTTGTCTGCAACTTCTTTAGCACCATTTTCAATGGTCATTCCCATATTTGTCCCAGTATCTCCATCTGGAACTGGAAAGACGTTTAATGAATTGACATATTCAGCTTGCTTATTCAAGCGAGTTGATGCAGCCTGCACCATTTCTTGAAATAAGCTAGTAGTAATTTTTGACACGGTTATTCTCCTACAACTTTGATATTTTGAATGTAGACATTTACAGTCTGAGCAGTAATTCCAAGTTGGTTTTCCAAACTAAAACGAACACGCTCTTGAATGTTTTTTGACACTTCGCTAATCTTTGTTCCGTAGCTCAACACGGTATATACATCAACTGCAATACTGCCATCTTCGGCCGCCTTTACGACGACACCTTTAGAATAATTTTCCTTACCTAGAAGGGCTTGGAAATTATCTTTGAGGGCATTTTTACTAGCCATACCGACCACACCAAAAATTTCAGTTGCTGCTCCACCTACGACGGTTGCAATCACTTCATCTGTTAGTTCGATTTGACCATCTTTTGTATTAATTTTTACAGTCATCCTTTTTACCTCAACTAGTTGATACTCTATTTTATCATATTTCAGCCCAAGTGTAAAAGCAGAATACTGTATCAGCGGATATTTACTCTATTTTTCAAATGATGTTATATCTACAGTAAAAGAAAAAAGACCCTAAGGTCTCCTTGCTTTTATTATTAAACGCGTTCAACTTTACCTGATTTCAAAGCACGAGCTGAAGCCCAAACTTTTTTAGGTTTACCATCGATAAGAACAGTAACTTTTTGAAGGTTTGGTTTTACGGCACGTTTTGTTTGGTTCATCGCGTGTGAACGGTTGTTTCCTGATACAGTCTTACGACCTGTAAAGTAACATACTTTAGCCATTTGTGTTTTCCTCCTATTAGATCTAATATAGCGGATGTGCTAGCACCACATACTGTACTATGTTATCACACTTTCTTCATTTTTGCAAGGGAATTGGAAGATTTTTTTATTTAACGTAGACAATTCCCAACTTCCCAAAGGCCACATCTCCACGGATAATCAAGGTTTTGCTGGTTGGCGCTAGAGGAGTATCTGCCTTGGCTACGCCACAGAAAGTTTCTACTTTTAAATCAACTCCCCAATGTTGGGGAACATAGATAACTGCATTGCCAAAACCAACTTCCACTTTCAGAGTTGCGGTATCTCCTAAAATCTCTGCATTGTCATAATATATCTTGGCATTGCCAAAACCAACTTCTACTTGATCTTCTACCAATTCTTGCTCTTGCTTGTAGAAAGTCCCAGTCCCAAAAGCAACTTCCTTATCTGTCAGAATGGTCTTTTCACCGTCATACCACCATTTTTTCCCATTCCAAGTTCTGTTAGAATGAGTGAGTGCGCTGACACCCATTACGATTAAAATACTTGCCCAGAACAATGACTGATTAGGAATTGGTAAAATGCCATAAAAGTGGTTAGCAATCATTAAGGCTACTAGAGCTGTAAAAGAGGCTGAAGTTAAGTGACGACGCAACAAAGCTCCAACTGATTGATAGGCAAAAAATGCAATACCAAGCAAGGGCCAAATTTGCCCACCGAATGAAGGGATTCCAAAATTTCCTTGTAATAATATTAAAGCTGCCAATACTAGCAACACAATACCAAATGCTTTCTTTTTCATGTTCTTACCTCATGTTTCTTAGATTTTCTTTTAGGAGGGATTGGTAATGCCGTGAGACATGAACCTCCTTGTGGGTCTGATAAAAGGAAATGGTCCCCGTTCCTGAAAAGGACTTATCCACCGAATAAACCTGCCGGATATTTGCGATCGTTGACTTGGATACCCGACTAAAATAGCGAGGAAGGATAGACTCTAACTCATAGAGTTTGAGCCGAACTTCGTAGGCATCTTTATGGGTATGGGCATAAATCCTATTCCCCTCTGTTTCAAAGAAGAGAATTTCCGACAAATCCAGATAATATTCACCCGTCCCCTTGTAAAAAATTAACCTAGGAGACTTGGACTCTTGCAAGAGTCGCTGTAATTCCGCAATCTCATCTGTCAAAGCCGCTGCCTTGATGACAATTTCAGTTTCCTCTAAATTGCTGTCAATTTCGATTCGTAACTTCATTCCATCTCCTTTCTGACTCTACTATATCAAAGGTAAAATAAGAAAACAAGAGCAAAAAAGCAAGTGGTTGCTTTAGATCCGTAAGTGGTTCTAAGATCACCTTAACTTACAAGTCAAAATAGAAAGAAAATCATCCCCCACATAAGACCACAAATATAACCAACCACTACATCCTTGGGATAATGCACTCCCCCTAAGACTCTCACTAGACCGAGGAGGGCTGACAAGACCAACAAAATAACCCCTAGAGATAAACTAGCATGAAAGCAAGCCATGGAGATAATGGTTGCTGAAAAGACATGACGACTGGGCATAGACTGACCAGGACTATCTCTGTCAAGCAAGGGTTTAATAGCCCATTCCTCATAAGGCCTAGGGGCATTGATTTTCTTACGAAGAAGGGTCAAAATCACAAAACCTGACGCAGGGACAAACACATACATCAAGACCTGCTTCCCAAGTCCTTCTTGGAGATAGGTGGCGACTAACAAAGTCAGATAAACTATAGGCATAACTACTGTCATCAACCGATTGAAAACTCTTAACAATCTCAGAAAGAGAGGATTATTTTTAATCTTACCAGCGATGTGGTCATACCATTCTTGATAATTTGTCATATATTTTCTCATCACTTACTCAAATTTTGCTTACAGGGAAGCACTTGTCTTCTAGTATAGTGCAGAAAAAGAAGGCCGTCAAGCCTTCTTTGGGTTTATTCTTCTACTTCGTCTTCTGTAAATTGACTGTTATAAAGGTCAGCGTAGAAGCCTCCTTGTACCATCAACTCATCATGATTTCCTTGTTCGATGATATTGCCATCTTTCATGACAAGAATCAAATCAGCATTTCGGATGGTTGACAAGCGGTGGGCGATGACAAAGGAAGTTCTGCCCTCCATCAGTCGGTCCATGGCTTTCTGGATCAATTCCTCAGTACGGGTATCAACCGAAGAGGTCGCCTCATCCAAAATCAAGAGTGGCGCATCTTTCAGCAAAGCACGAGCGATGGTCAAGAGTTGTTTTTGTCCGACAGACAAGGTCACTGTATCATCCAAGACGGTATCGTAACCATCTGGTAGTGTCATAATAAAGTGGTGAATCCCTACAGCCTTGCTGGCTTCAATCACACGCTCATCACTAATCCCCTCTTGGTTATAGATAAGATTGTCTCGGATAGTGCCTTCAAAGAGCCAGGTGTCCTGCAAGACCATTGAAAAGGCATCGTGTACTTCCGAACGCTTCATCTCCTTGGTATCGACACCATCGATACTGATGCTTCCCTTATCAATCTCATAGAACTT
The DNA here is from genome assembly GCA_902482895.1 of uncultured Streptococcus sp. GTDB lineage: Bacteria > Bacillota > Bacilli > Lactobacillales > Streptococcaceae > Streptococcus. Next base: position 5,512 of record CABTAV010000051.1, read on the forward strand.
CATCAAAAGATTGACAATGGTTGTCTTACCAGCTCCGGTCGGTCCGACAATGGCAACCTTTTGACCTGCATGAGCAGTCGCAGAAAAGTCATTAATGATGGTTCGCTCTGGTGTGTAACCAAAGGAGACTCGATCAAAGACTACTTGACCTTTCATATCGCTCAATTGTCTTTCTTTATGAGATTCATCTTCCATTTCCTCTTCACCTAAGAATTCGAAGACACGTCCCATGGCTGCACTAGCCTGCTGAAGACTAGTAATCCCTTGGGCAATTTGCGAAAGGGGCTGAGAAAAGATACGAACGTAGGCCATAAAGGCAACGATAATCCCGATACTAATCTGCCCATTCAAGGCCAAGGCTGCACCAACGATAATCACTAAGGCATAGCTAAAGTTCCCAATAAACACCATAATCGGCATCATAATCCCTGAAATAAACTGAGATTTCCAGATACTGTCATACAGACGATTGTTTAATTTTGCAAACTCTTCTTTGGTGCTCTCGATAGCATTGTAACTGGTCACCACATTATGGCCAGAGTACATTTCCTCCACATAGCCATTTACAGCCGCCAAATCCTGTTGCTGACTCTTAAAGAAACCTTGCGATTTGCCCATAAAAACGGACACGAAAGCAAAACCGATAAGAGTTGAAACAACCGTCACCAAGGCTAAAATCCAGTTCATCCCAAACATGGTTACCAAGACTGCCACGACCAGTAAAGTGGATGAAAGAACCGTTCCCAGACTTTGATTGAGAGACTGGGCTGCAGTGTCAACGTCATTGGTCACACGAGACAAGGTATCTCCTTGAGAATGTCCATCAAAATATCCCAATGGAAGACGATTAATTTTCTCTGCAATCGCTGTTCTCAAACGCTCTGAAAAACGTTGAATGGCTGTTGTAAACAGAAAGGCCTGCAAATAATTTGATAGAAGCCCGATTACATAGAGGACAGCCAAACAACTACCAATGGCTGCAACCGCAGCGACATCCACACTTGTTTCTAGACCACTTGCAATGATATTGGTCATTTCCTTGATACGGGTTGGACCATATACGGTAATGATATTGGATAGGATTGTTGCTAAAAAGGCGATTAGAAGGGCAAACTGGAGACCTGCAAGATAGGGTTTACTCTGTTTCCAGAGCGACAGTTTTTTATTTTCCATGTTCCAATTCCTCCTTCGATAGTTGTGAATAGGCAATTTCTTGGTAAACTTCGTTGGTAGCTAGAAGTTCCTTGTGAGTGCCTTGTCCCACGACTTTACCTTGATCCAAGACCAAAATCAAATCTGCATCCATAATCGTTGAAATACGCTGTGCGACAATGAGCTTGGTCATAGACTTGGTTTTCTCTGCTAACTCTTGGCGTAGGACACGGTCTGTCTTGTAGTCCAAGGCTGAGAAGGTGTCATCAAAGATGAGAATTTCTGGCTTCCGAGCCAAGGCACGCGCAATGGCCAGACGCTGTCTTTGACCACCTGAGAAGTTGGTTCCTCCTTGGGCCACTTCTGACGCTAAGCCTGCTTCCTTGTCTTCGATAAAGTTCTTAGACTGGGCCAACTCCAAAGCCTGCCACATAGCTTGCTCACTAAGTGGTGTTTCTTGACTCTGTCCAAAGTCTAAATTGCCCTTAACATCACCTGAAAAGAGAACCGCTTTCTGAGGAATATAACCAACCTTGTTGCGCAAATCTTTCAAGTCATAGTCTTGAACATTGACACCATCCACCAGAATTTCTCCTTCTGACACATCGTAGAAACGTGGAATCAGATTGACTAGAGTTGACTTACCAGAACCAGTTGAGCCGATAAAGGCAACTGTTTGGCCAGCTTCTGCTCTAAAGCTAACATTCTCGATAACTGCCTCCGAATTTGCCGCATAGCGGAAGGTCACATCCTTAAACTCGACCTGACCTTTAAGATTTTCATTAGCCAGTTGCACTTGAGCAGGATTTTGGATAGAAGAATGCAAATCTAGAACCTGGTTAATCCGCTTGGCAGAGACCATAGTTCGGGGAAGAACGATGAAGAGCGCCCCCATGAGAAGGAAGCCCATAACAACCTGCATGGCATAAGACATGAAAACAACCATGTCACTAAAGAGAGGCAGACGCGCTGTCGGAGCAGCATCGTTGATCACATAGGCCCCAATCCAATAAATCGCCACACTCAAACCACTTGAAATCCCCATCATAATGGGATTCAAAATGGCCATAAGACGGTTGACAAATAAATTCAAGCGTGTCAATTCATCATTTGCTGCTGCAAATTTTGCATCTTGGTACTTTTCAGCATTGTAGGCACGAACAACGCGAATACCTGTTAAACTCTCCCGAGTGATACTGTTCAGTTTATCAGTCAGACTTTGAATCAAGGACTGTTTTGGAAAGGCTAACGTCATCAAAACAGTCGTCATCAGGACGTTGACAATTACTGCCACAAGTACGGCCCAGAGCCAGTATTCTGAATGACCTAAAATCTTCCCAATAGCCCATATAGCCATAATCGGACCACGCGTAACCACTTGTAATCCCATGGTAATCAACATCTGAACTTGGGTAATATCATTAGTAGTACGAGTTAGGAGGCTAGGAATAGAGAATTTCTTAATCTCTGTCTGCGAGTAATCCAAAACTCGGTTAAAAATATCACTTCTCAGCCTACTAGTATAGGAAGCGGCCACTCTGGATGCAAAAAATCCAACTGCGACTGCGGACAAGAAGGCAAAAAAGGACATTCCGACCATCATACCTGCTGGTTGCCATAACTCATCTAAACTAGTTCCTTGACTTCCTAGCAAATCCGTAATTTTCGAGATATAGGTCGGAACTTCCAACTCTAGGTAGACAGAAAAGCAGGTAAAGAGAATGGCTAGTAAAATCATACCCCATTCTTTTCCACTAATTCATTTGGCTAATTTCTTCATTCTCTCCTCCTATCTTCTGAACATTTTCTTGCAACTGACCGAGAACCTTTTCAAAGATTGCCAAGTCTGACTTTGAAACACCATTTAGCAGACTCTGATCAATTCGTTCAAAGAAGGCCTTAACCTGCTGCATTTGAGAACGCGATTTGTCCGTCAAACGAACAAACTTAGCCCGCTTATCGACAGGACTCGCCTCCAGCTCCACCAAACTATTTTGCACCATACGCTTGACCAAGTTACTAGCAACAGACTTGCTAATATTGAGTTCTTGTTCAATATCCTTGATGAGCGTTAATTCTTGTTCATGCTCACGCCAACCTAAAAAACGCAGAACTTGTCCTTGAGGTACACCCATAAATTCAATACCACAACGTTTGGCTTCCTTTTGTACCATCAGATGTACCTGGTGTCCAAAACGTTTTAAAACCAACATCGGTTTATCCATACTTACTCCTTTCTAATCATTGCATTTAGTTCTCCTAGGAACTAAATAAGTTTTCATGAGAACTATTTTACCACTTTGAAAAGAGATGTCAAGAAAAAAATTTCCATGAGAACTATCTTAGTTTAAATTGACATTAGGCAATATCTTTTATATAATAAGAACTCACTACTGTGGATAGAAATCCATTCACTCAATAAAGGGAGAAAACTTTCAAATGAAACCAGAAGAACAAAGAGTTTTAGGAATCTTAGCAACCATTTTTGGAGCCATCGCACTTTTAGGATCCTGGATCCCGTTTATTAACTATCTATCGTTGTTCATCGGCATCGTCGCATTTATCTTGGGGATTATCGGCCTTATCGTCAACCTCAAAAAACGGAAAACAATGGCTATTATCGGAACATCCCTGGCAGTTACCTCTGTTGTACTTTTCTTTACAAGTCAGGTACTATACGCTGATGTCTACAAAGAGTATGCCAAGGAGTTTAACCGTTCCTACATGGATACGAGTGCCTCAATGGAACGCGAAGAAAAAAGCGGCTTGACAGACGATACCTTCGCCTGGACCCAAGAACAGTTCGACGCCTTAATCGAAGGTGACCTTGACAACAAAGGAAAAGGTGGTACCAACTACGAGGATATTATCAACAAACACGGAAAGCCAGATTCCGAGTTTGACTTCACTCTTGGGGGTTACGATACGAAAAAAATCACCTATATCTCCATTGGAGACAAGATCAAGACTGTTACCTTAACTTTTGCAAAACAGGACAATGGAGAGCTCTTGCTCGTCCAAAAACATGCAGTCGGTCTAGGTCTAGAAAAAAGCAAGCAACAAAATGATTCTGAAACCTGAGTCTAAGTTCAAATATCAAAAAAACGAACAGCTAGTAAAACTGTTCGTTTTTCTATTAGAATCCATCTACGTTCGTATAAATCTTTTGTACGTCTTCGTCGTCTTCAAGAACGCTGTAAAGTTTTTCAAAGGTTTCAAGGTCATCGCCTGACAATTCCACTTCTGACTGAGGAATCATTTCCAATTCTGTCACTTGGAATTCTTCGATACCTGACTCACGAAGGGCAACGATAGCCTTGTGAAGGTCAGTTGGAGCTGTGTAAACAGTAATTGTTCCTTCTTCTGCTTCTACATCGTCCACATCCACATCTGCTTCTAACAATTGCTCAAAGACTGCATCTGCATCTTCACCAGCAAATACGATAACACCCTTGTTGTCAAAGAGGTAAGAAACTGAACCTGAAGCACCCATGTTTCCACCATTTTTACCAAAAGCTGCACGGACATTGGCCGCTGTACGGTTAACGTTAGAAGTCAAGGTATCAACGATCAGCATAGAACCGTTTGGTCCAAATCCTTCGTAACGTCCTTCTGTAAAGGTTTCGTCTGTGTTTCCTTTTGCTTTATCAATCGCTTTATCGATAACGTGTTTTGGTACTTGTGCTTGTTTAGCACGGTCGATAACGAATTTCAAAGCAGTGTTTGATTCTGGGTCTGGATCACCTTTTTTAGCTGCTACATAGATTTCTACACCAAATTTTGCATATACTTTAGAGTTAGCTCCATCTTTAGCCGTTTTCTTGGCTACGATATTGGCCCATTTACGTCCCATTAGGAATCTCCTTTTTTCACATTTTAATCTTTCTTATTATAACACAAGTTTTTTCGATTTTCACTAGAGGAAATAGATTTTATTCAGTAAATCGAGCTATGATGACACTTTTGTTGTCAAGATGGCCTTGCCTTCTTTTACCAAAGGATGACGGAAGAGTGAAAAGTACAGTTGGATGGTCATGGCAACCCAGATAAGGGGTTCACAAAGGATAACT
>CABTAV010000052.1:0-10646 GCA_902482895.1 uncultured Streptococcus sp.
GGGTCAAGGAAGCTTTATCTATAATGAATTTTAACTTGAAGGAGAATCCCTATTGTGTCAAATAAACCAATAGCAGATATGATTGAAACCATTGAGCATTTTGCTCAGACCCAGCCTAGCTATCCTGTTTATAATGTTTTGGGTCAGGAACACACTTATGGAGATTTGAAGGCTGATTCGGATAGTTTGGCTGCAGCCATTGACCAACTAGGCTTGCCTGAGAAGTCTCCTGTGGTTGTTTTTGGTGGCCAAGAATATGAAATGTTGGCAACCTTTGTAGCGCTGACTAAGTCAGGTCATGCCTACATTCCCATTGATAGCCATTCGGCTTTGGAGCGAGTTTCAGCTATTTTAGAAGTAGCAGAGCCAAGCTTGATTATTGCCATCTCAGACTTTCCATTGGAGCAGGTTTCTACGCCAATGATGACTCTGGATCAGGTGCAAGAAGCCTTTGCTCAAGGGACTAGCTATGAGATCACGCATCCAGTCAAGGGCGATGATAACTACTACATTATCTTTACTTCTGGTACGACTGGTAAGCCTAAAGGAGTGCAGATTTCCCATGATAACCTCCTCAGCTTTACCAATTGGATGATTACGGATAAGGAATTTGCGACGCCAAGTCGTCCGCAAATGCTGGCTCAGCCACCTTATTCATTTGACCTGTCCGTCATGTACTGGGCGCCAACCTTGGCACTTGGTGGTACGCTTTTTGCTCTTCCTTCAGCCATCACTCAGGACTTTAAGCAACTTTTTGCGACCATCTTTTCATTGCCAATCGCTATCTGGACATCAACCCCTTCTTTTGCAGATATGGCCATGTTGTCTGAAGACTTCAACAGTGAGAAAATGCCAGGTATCACGCATTTCTACTTTGATGGAGAAGAATTGACGGTCAAAACGGCTCAAAAACTGCGTGAGCGTTTCCCAAATGCCCGTATTATCAATGCCTACGGGCCAACAGAAGCGACAGTAGCCCTGTCAGCAGTTGCCGTGACAGACGAGATGTTGGCGACTCTCAAACGCTTACCAATCGGCTATACCAAGGCTGATTCTCCAACCTTTATCATTGATGAGAATGGCAAGAAACTGCCAAATGGTGAACAGGGAGAAATCATTGTTTCTGGGCCAGCTGTTTCAAAAGGTTATATGAACAATCCTGAAAAAACAGCAGAAGCCTTCTTTGAGTTTGAAGGTCTGCCAGCCTATCACACAGGCGATGTGGGAACCATGACAGATGAGGGCTTGCTTCTCTACGGTGGCCGCATGGACTTCCAGATTAAATTCAACGGTTACCGCATTGAGTTAGAAGATGTCTCTCAAAATCTCAACAAGTCTCGTTTTATAGAGTCTGCTGTCGCAGTTCCACGTTATAACAAGGACCACAAGGTGCAAAATCTATTGGCCTATGTCATCTTAAAAGATGGTGTTCGTGAGCAGTTTGAGCGTGATATCGATATTACCAAGGCTATCAAGGAAGATTTAACAGATATCATGATGTCCTACATGATGCCGTCTAAATTTCTTTATCGAGACAGTTTGCCACTGACTCCAAATGGAAAGATTGACATCAAAGGATTGATTAACGAGGTGAATAAGAGATGATGGAGTTCTTTCAACAGCTTCCTCATTTAGAGCCATACGGCAATCCTCAGTATTTTGTCTATGTGATTGTTGCAACCTTACCTATCTTTATTGGCCTCTTTTTCAAGAAACGCTTTGCCTGGTACGAGGTGTTGGTTAGCCTCTTCTTTATCGTCACTATGTTGGTAGGTGGGAAGACTAACCAATTGGCTGCCTTGGGTATTTACCTTTGCTGGGAAATATTGCTCCTGCTTTTCTACAAGCACTATCGAAAAAATAAGGATGGCAAGTGGGTTTTCTACCTAGTTAGTTTTCTGTCCCTCCTTCCGATTATCTTTGTCAAGGTGCAACCAGCTATCAATGGAACGCAGTCTTTGCTTGGTTTTTTGGGAATTTCTTACCTGACCTTTCGTTCGGTTGGGATTATCATCGAGCTGAGAGATGGAGTGATTAAGGATTTTACCCTCTGGGAATTCCTCCGTTTTCTTCTCTTCATGCCGACTTTTTCAAGTGGTCCAATCGATCGCTTTAAGCGTTTTAATGAAAATTATCAGACCATTCCTGAGCGAGATGAGTTGATGGATATGCTGGAAGAATCCGTTCGCTATATCATGTGGGGATTTTTGTACAAGTTTATCCTGGCTCATGTTTTAGGAGAAACTTTACTACCTCCTCTGAAGAATCTAGCCTTGCAGTCAGGTGGTTTCTTTAACCTCTATGCCTTGGCAGTTATGTATACCTTTGGTTTGGAGCTTTTCTTTGATTTTGCAGGTTACTCTATGTTTGCCTTGGCTATCTCAAACTTAATGGGAATCCGTAGCCCCATCAACTTTAATAAGCCTTTTTTATCAAGGGATTTAAAAGAGTTTTGGAATCGTTGGCATATGAGCCTTTCTTTCTGGTTCCGTGACTTTGTCTTTATGCGAATGGTGATGGTGTTGACCAGAAAGAAGGTCTTTAAGAATCGCAATGTCACTTCAAGTGTGGCCTACATTATAAATATGCTGATTATGGGATTTTGGCATGGAGTGACTTGGTACTATATCGCCTATGGACTCTTTCATGGACTAGGCTTGGTCATCAATGATGCTTGGATTCGCAAGAAAAAAACGCTCAATAAGGAACGGAAAAAAGCAGGGAAGGCTGCTCTACCTGAGAATCGCTGGATTCAGTTGCTTGGCATGGTTGTCACCTTCCATGTCGTCATGCTGTCATTCTTAATCTTTTCTGGATTCTTGAATGATTTATGGTTTAAAAAATAAAAGGAAATAAAATATGGATATCAAATCAGAAGTTATCGAAATTATTGATGAGTTGTTTATGGAAGATGTCTCTGACATGATGGATGAAGATCTTTTTGATGCAGGTGTCTTGGATAGTATGGGAACGGTTGAGTTGATTGTGGAGATTGAAAACCGTTTTGACATTCGTGTCCCTGTAACAGAGTTTGGTCGCGACGACTGGAATACAGCTAATAAAATCATAGCTGGTATTGTGGAGCTACAAAATGCTTAAACGCTTATGGATGATCTTCGGGCCCATCTTCATTGCTGGATTTTTGGTTCTTCTACTCATCTTTTTTTATCCAAGTACAACAAGCCATAATCTGACGGAGGAGAAATATTCGGCGGCTTCTGTTAATGTAGAGAGTTTTAAAGAGAGAAGCCAAAAAGTAAGGGCTCTTACAGACCCAAATATGCGTTTTATTCCTTTTCTAGGGTCCAGTGAATGGATTCGATTTGATAGTGTCCATCCAGCTGTTTTAGCCGAGAAATACCATCGTCCCTATCGTCCTTACTTTTTAGGTCAAGCAGGAGCAGCCTCTCTAAATCAATATTTTGGCCTACAGCAAATTTTGCCAGAAATAGAGAATAAGCAGGCAGTATTTGTAATTTCGCCTCAGTGGTTTACGGAGACTGATTATGAACCCGCAGCGTTTCAGAGATTTTTTAACAGTGACCAATTGACAGCTTTTCTGGAAAATCAATCTGGTGACACTGCTGCAAAGCATGCGGCTATTCGATTGTTAAAGCAGAATCCTAATGTTGCATTAAAAGGCATTGTTCAAAAACTGTCAAAGGGTGAAGAATTATCAGAGGTTGATCAGGTTGCTATTAATATTTTTGCCCGATTCAATGAGAGACAGGCTTCTCTATTTGGTCAGTTCTCCATTAGAGGAAAACTCAAATATAAGGAACATGTGGAAAATTATTTAAAAGATCTTCCAGATCAATTTTCTTACCAAGAGTTAGAAAAAATTGCTCGAAAGGATGCAGAAGCCAATACGACCAATAATGATATGGGGATGGAAAATCATTTCTATACGAGAGAGGTTAAGAAGGATTTGAAAAAATGGGAAGGGTATCAAAAGAATTACAGTTTCCTAAAATCATCTGAATATAATGATTTACAGTTGGTTCTCAATCAATTTGCAAAATCGAAAGTTAATGTCCTCTTTGTCATCCAGCCTGTCAATAAGAAATGGATGGACTACACAGGGCTCAGAGAAGATATGTACCAGCATGCAGTGGAGAAAATTCGTTACCAATTAGAAAGTCAAGGTTTCACTAATATTGCTGACTTTTCAAAAAATGGAGGGGATCCTTATTTTGTTAAGGATACCATTCACCTAGGTTGGTTGGGTTGGCTTGCTTTTGATAAGGCAGTTGATCCTTTCCTATCCAATCCCACGCCAGCTCCGACTTACCATCTGAATGAACGCTTTTTCAGCAAAGATTGGGCGACTTATGATGGAGATGTCAAGACATTCAAATAGATAATAATATATAGAAGAGTTCAAGAATGAAACTGGTTTTCACGTTTTTTCTTGACTCTTTTTTTGGTTGTGATATAATTAACCAGTAAATAATTTCCAAAGAATAGTATTTTTCTCTTAAAAAAGAGAAGTCTAAAAGGAAAGGAGTCAGATATGAGACAGCTAGCGAAGGATATCGATGCTTTTTTGAATGAGGTGATTTTGCAGGCGGAAAATCAGCATGAAATCCTAATAGGTCATTGTACTAGCGAGGTGGCCCTGACCAATACTCAGGAGCACATTCTCATGCTCTTGTCAGAGGAATCTTTAACAAATTCAGAGTTGGCTCGTCGTCTCAATGTCAGTCAGGCGGCAGTTACCAAGGCCATTAAGTCTTTGGTCAAGGAAGGGATGTTGGAAACATCTAAAGATCCGAAGGATGCGCGTGTGATTTTTTATCAGTTGACTGATTTGGCTCGTCCAATCGCTGAGGAGCACCATCATCACCATGAGCATACACTTTTAACCTATGAACAAGTGGCGACTCAGTTTACTCCAAATGAACAAAAAGTGATCCAGCGGTTTTTGACTGCTTTAGTAGGAGAAATCAAATAATGAGATATATTACGGTAGAGGATTTATCCTTCTATTATGATAAGGAGCCCGTTCTTGAACATATCAATTATAGTGTTGATAGTGGGGAATTTGTTACCTTGACAGGGGAAAATGGGGCAGCTAAGACGACACTGATTAAGGCCAGTCTTGGAATCCTTCAGCCACGCATTGGTAAGGTGACCATTTCAAAGACAAATGCCCAGGGTAAGAAATTGAGAATAGCTTACCTTCCTCAACAGATTGCCAGTTTTAATGCTGGTTTTCCAAGTACGGTTTATGAATTTGTCAAATCTGGTCGCTATCCGCGAAAGGGTTGGTTCCGTCGCTTGAATGCTCATGATGAGGAGCATATCAAGGCTAGTCTGGACTCAGTTGGCATGTGGGAACACAGAGACAAACGCTTGGGTTCTCTATCTGGGGGGCAAAAGCAGCGAGCGGTGATTGCGCGTATGTTTGCTTCTGACCCAGATGTGTTTATCCTAGATGAGCCGACAACGGGGATGGATGCAGGAAGTAAAAATGAATTTTACGAACTCATGCACCACAGCGCCCATCATCATGGTAAGGCTGTTTTGATGATTACTCATGACCCTGAAGAAGTTAAGGACTATGCGGACCGCAATATCCATCTAGTCCGTAACCAAGATTCGCCATGGCGTTGTTTCAACGTTCATGAGAATGATCAGGAGGTGGACCATGCTTAGTTTGTTATCTTACGACTTTATGCAACGCGCCTTTCTGGCTGTTATTGCTATGAGTCTTTTCTCGCCAGTATTGGGAACCTTCCTCATCTTGCGTCGTCAGAGTTTGATGAGTGATACGCTCAGCCACGTCTCGCTTTCGGGTGTAGCCTTTGGGTTGGTTTTGGGGATTTCTCCGACTATTTCAACTATTGCTATTGTTTTGATTGCGGCGGTCTTTCTGGAGTATCTCCGTACGGTTTATAAGAGCTTTATGGAAATCGGGACAGCTATCCTCATGTCAACAGGTTTGGCTGTTTCTCTGATTGTCATGAGCAAGGGTAAAAGCTCGAGTTCTATGAGTTTGGACCAGTACCTTTTTGGTTCAATCGTGACTATCAGCGAAGAGCAGGTTATTTCCCTCTTTGTCATTGCGGCGGTTGTTTTGATTTTGACCTTCCTCTTCCTTCGTCCGATGTACATTTTGACCTTTGATGAGGATACGGCCTTTGTGGATGGCTTGCCTGTTCGTACCATGTCTATTCTTTTTAACATGGTGACAGGGGTGGCCATTGCCCTTATGATTCCAGCTGCGGGAGCTCTTCTGGTATCGACCATTATGGTCTTGCCAGCTAGTATTGCCCTGCGTCTGGGGAAAAACTTTAAATCGGTTATGCTGCTAGCCAGTGCTATTGGATTTTTGGGAATGGTAGCAGGACTTTACATTTCCTACTATGCAGAAACGCCTGCAAGTGCAAGTATTACCATTATTTTTGTAACTGTCTTTTTACTCATCAGTTTAGTAAGACGTTTTATCAAATAGGAGATTAACGTGAAAAAAATTAGCTTATTGCTAGCCAGTCTATGTGCCTTGTTTTTAGTGGCTTGTTCCAATCAAAAGCAGGCAGATGGCAAACTAAATATTGTGACAACCTTTTACCCTGTCTATGAATTTACCAAGCAAGTCGCAGGAGATACGGCTAATGTAGAACTCCTCATCGGTGCTGGTACAGAACCCCATGAATATGAACCGTCTGCCAAGGCAGTTGCCAAAATCCAAGATGCAGATACCTTCGTTTATGAAAATGAAAACATGGAAACATGGGTCCCTAAATTGCTAGATACCTTGGATAAGAAAAAGGTCAAAACCATCAAGGCGACAGGCGATATGTTGCTCTTACCAGGTAGCGAGGAAGAAGAGGGAGACCATGACCATGGAGAAGAAGGACATCACCATGAGTTCGATCCCCATGTTTGGTTATCACCGGTTCGTGCTGTTAAACTTGTAGAGCACATCCGTGATAGCTTGTCAGCAGCTTATCCTGATAAAAAAGAGACCTTTGAGAAGAATGCTGCTGCCTATGTTGAAAAATTGCAAGCCTTGGATAAGGCTTATGCAGAAGGCTTGTCTCAAGCCAAACAAAAGAGCTTTGTAACGCAACACGCAGCTTTTAACTACCTTGCCTTGGACTATAGACTCAAACAAGTCGCAATTTCAGGCCTCTCTCCAGATGCAGAGCCATCAGCTGCTCGCTTGGCGGAATTGACAGAGTACGTTAAGAAAAATAAAATTGCCTATATCTACTTTGAAGAAAATGCTTCACAAGCCCTTGCTAACACACTTTCAAAAGAAGCAGGTGTCAAAACAGATGTCCTCAATCCTTTAGAAAGCCTGACAGAAGAGGATACCAAGGCTGGAGAAAACTACATTTCCGTGATGGAGAAAAACCTCAAGGCTCTAAAACAAACAACGGACCAAGAAGGCCCAGCAATCGAGCCTGAAAAGGCAGAGGATACCAAGACAGTTCAAAATGGTTATTTTGAAGATACAGCTGTCAAGGACCGCACCTTGAGTGACTATGCAGGTAATTGGCAATCAGTTTATCCTTTCCTTGAAGATGGAACTTTGGATCAGGTCTTTGACTATAAGGCTAAGTTGACTGGTAAGATGACTCAGGCTGAGTACAAGGCCTACTATACAAAAGGCTATCAGACAGATGTAACTAAGATTAATATCACTGATAACACTATGGAATTTGTTCAAGGTGGACAAAGTAAGAAATATACTTACAAGTATGTTGGTAAGAAAATCTTGACTTATAAGAAAGGCAATCGTGGTGTGCGCTTCCTCTTTGAAGCGACAGATGCTGATGCTGGACAGTTCAAGTATGTTCAGTTTAGTGACCACAATATCGCCCCAGTTAAGGCAGAACATTTCCATATCTTCTTTGGAGGAACAAGCCAAGAAGCCCTCTTTGAAGAAATGGATAACTGGCCAACCTACTACCCAGATAACCTATCTGGCCAAGAAATCGCCCAAGAAATGTTGGCACATTGATGAGAAACCGACTAGTTCATAGGAGCTAGTCGGTCTTTGGGTACTAGATGGTAACTTCATTATATACCTTTCAGATACCTAAGGAACTTTAAACAATGAATAAAATTCTTGAAATCTTAGCGCTTGTGTGTTAGAATAAATTTAATGGGTAAGGTTCATTAGAACACCAAATCCCTTAACTATTGCAGTAGTTAAGGGATTTTTTGACGTATCTTAGCGATTTAACGGGTGTTTATAGGCTAGTCATTCGGTCTACTTCTTACCATCTAGCCATTTGCAGACGAAATACAAGATAATTCCTGCTATGACGTCCGCTACAATAGTAAGAACGAGCTCTGGGGCAAGGTTCATTAGTTTCACCTCCTCTCACGAACCGTAAGGAACGTAATCGGTAACCGATGACAAAAATAGTATATCACACTACATTCAGATCATCAACATTGCTTAATGATTGAACTATATCTGTTCTACTTGTTTTGTTTGCTGATGGAAAATGATCTCATAAATAATAGTCAAATTCCACTCCTTTTAAAAATATTTGTTAGATATTTCACAAATGATTGAAAACGAATACAAAAAGTAATATAATGATGTTAAATATATAGCGCGAAGGCGCAGGAGGAAAATTATATGGCTACATTTTATGTTCCGGCAGTCAACCTTATTGGAAAAGGTGTTGTAAATGAAGTGGGTCCTTATATCAAGGAACTTGGCTATAAAAAGGCACTTTTGGTGACAGATAAGTTTATCGAAGGAAGTGACATTTTGCCTAAGGTTTTAAAACCGCTAGATACAGAAGGAATCGAATATGTCATCTTTAGCGATGTAGAGCCAAACCCTACTTGTAAGAATGTCACAGATGGGGTAGCTGCTTTGGAAGAACATGGATGTGATTTTATCATCAGTCTTGGTGGGGGCTCTCCACAGGATGCAGCTAGTTGTATCTCTATCATGGCTACAAATGGTGGAAAACCACAGGATTATGAAGGGCTTCATAAGTCTGCTAAAAAAGGCTTGCCAGTTGTAGCTATCAATACTACTGCAGGTACATCAGCAGAAATTACCATTAACTATGTGATTACCGACGAAGAACGCAAGGTTAAGATGGTAATGGTTGACAAGAATAGCCTTGCTCTTATCTCTGTTAATGACCCTGAATTGATGATTTCAAAACCTCAAGCCTTGACTGCTGCGACAGGTATGGATGCTCTGACTCACGCTGTTGAAGCTTTGGTAACACCTGGTGCTTATGATGTAACCAAGAAACTGTCTATTGGTGCTATTGAGCTTATCAAGGAATACCTTCCTCGCGCTGTAGCAAATGGACACGATATTGAAGCGCGTGAAGGTATGGTCAATGCTATTTTCCTTGGTGGTATGAGCTTTAACAATGCTGGTCTTGGTTATGTTCACTCAATGGCTCATCAACTCGGTGCAGTATATAACTTGCCACACGGTGTTTGCTGTGCCATGTTGCTACCAGTTATAGAACGTGAAAATGCTAAACGTGTACCAGAAGCTTTCCGCAATGTTGCTAAAGCCTTGGGACTCCATGTAGAGGATAAATCAGATGAAGAGTGTGCCGATTATGCGATTGCTGAGATTGAGAAGCTTTCTGAGACAGTAGGTATTCCTAAGAAATTGACTGAACTTGGTATTGAAGAAAAAGATTTCGACTTTGAATACCTTTCTAAGAACGCCTTGATTGATGCCTGCGCACCAGGAAATCCATTCATGCCAACCTTAGAAGAAACGATTGAGTTTTATAAAGAGTTGTTTTAGCAAGAGATTAGACGACAATAGGACAATTCACCTCTAATTATTGACATTTCAGGAAAAATCGCAGTAAAAACTGCACATCCTTCTTTAAATGTGCTATAATACAGAAAAAAATAATGATGGAGGTCGTCGCGATGATAACAACATTTTTGATGATTTTTGTGGTGGTTTGTGTGCTCCTATTGGTGATAGTCACACTGAGTACAGTTTATGTGGTTCGTCAGCAGTCGGTGGCGATTATTGAACGCTTTGGGAAATACCAAAAGGTTGCCAATAGCGGTATTCATATTCGGTTGCCTTTTGGGATTGACTCGATTGCAGCGCGGATTCAGTTGCGCTTGTTGCAAAGTGATATTGTGGTTGAGACTAAGACCAAGGACAATGTGTTCGTTATGATGAATGTAGCGACTCAGTACCGTGTCAACGAGCAGAGCGTGACAGATGCCTACTATAAACTCATGCGTCCAGAATCTCAGATTAAATCTTATATCGAAGACGCTCTTCGCTCTTCTGTTCCAAAATTAACCTTGGATGAATTGTTTGAGAAAAAAGATGAGATTGCCCTTGAAGTTCAACACCAAGTGGCGGAAGAAATGACTACTTATGGTTATATTATCGTGAAAACCTTGATTACTAAGGTCGAACCAGATGCAGAAGTTAAGCAATCCATGAATGAAATCAATGCGGCGCAACGTAAGCGGGTCGCAGCGCAAGAATTAGCGGAAGCCGACAAGATTAAAATCGTCACTGCAGCTGAAGCCGAAGCAGAAAAAGACCGCCTTCATGGTGTGGGGATTGCCCAACAACGTAAGGCCATTGTGGATGGATTGGCAGAGTCTATCACAGAACTCAAGGAAGCCAATGTTGGCATGACAGAAGAGCAAATCATGTCCAT
>CABTAV010000053.1:0-10268 GCA_902482895.1 uncultured Streptococcus sp.
TGGCTAAATGGAGATGAGTTCCATGCTGTCATGAATTATCCGTTATCTGATAGCATCAAAGAGTATTTCTTACGAGGTATTAAGAAGACAGACCAGTTCATCGATGAAATCAATGGCCAATCTATGTATTACAAGCAACAGATTTCAGAGGTTATGTTTAATCTTCTAGATTCGCATGATACAGAACGTATTTTATGGACGGCAAATGAAGACGTTCAACTTGTCAAATCAGCCCTAGCCTTTCTCTTTTTACAAAAAGGAACACCCTGTATCTATTACGGAACAGAGTTAGCCTTAACTGGCGGTCCAGACCCAGATTGTCGTCGTTGTATGCCTTGGGAACGTGTATCAAGTGACAATGATATGCTGAATTTCATGAAGAAGCTAATCAAGATTCGCAAACATGCGTCAGCAACCATTCAGCACGGCAAGTATAGACTCCAAGAAATCAAAGCTGATGTACTAACCTTGCAATGGAATTACGATAACCAAGTCATCAAAGCCATTTTTAACCAGTCCAAAGAAGATTATCTTTTAGAAAAGGAAGCAGTAGCACTAGCAAGCGATTGCCAAGAATTAGAGAATCAGCTTGTCATCTCTCAAAAAGGATTTGTGATTTTATAAAGAGTAGTTGATGAAGATTATGCTCTTTTTCTCAACTTATGTAGTATAATAAGGCTAGTGACTACACCTGTCAAAGGAGAAAGAGATGAAGGTATCAAGAAAGTTAGCCACATTAGGAATATGTTCCTTCTTGTTTTTAGGCTTGGCTGCTTGTCAACAACAAAATACTACTTTTGAAGGGACGAATCAAAGGCAAACCAGTTCAGCGAAAGTTCCATGGAAAGCTTCATACACCAACCTAAACAATCAGGTAAGTACAGAAGAGGTCAAATCTCTCTTATCAGCTCACTTGGATCCAAATAGTGTTGATGCCTTTTTTAATCTTGTAAATGATTATAATACTATTGTCGGCTCGACAGGCCTATCAGGAGATTTCACTTCCTTTACTCACACCGAATACGATGTTGAGAAAATTAGCAACCTTTGGAATCAAAAGAAGGGCGATTTCGTTGGTACAAACTGTCGTATCAATAGTTATTGTCTTTTGAAAAATTCAGTCACCATTCCAAAACTTGAAAAAAATGACCAATTGCTTTTCCTAGATAACGATGCGATTGATAAGGGAAAGGTCTTTGATTCCCAAGATAAGGAAGAATTTGATATTCTATTTTCGAGAGTTCCAACTGAAGCAACTACAGATGTCAAGGTCCACGCTGAAAAGATGGAAACATTCTTCTCCCAGTTTCAATTTAACGATAAAGCTCGAATGCTATCTGTAGTCTTACACGACAATCTGGATGGTGAGTATCTGTTTGTAGGCCACGTTGGGGTCTTAGTGCCTGCTGATGATGGCTTCTTATTTGTAGAGAAATTGACTTTCGAAGAGCCCTACCAAGCGATTAAATTTGCCAGTAAGGAAGATTGCTACAAGTATTTAGGAACCAAGTATGCAGATTACACAGGTGACGGACTGGCTAAACCTTTCATCATGGATAATGATAAGTGGGTTAAGCTTTAATAGTGGTAAGATATGACAGTAATCCTAGGACATTTATATTTTTGATGAGTTGGTGGGTTATTTCAATCGTTAATAGCCAGAAACCACTCTTTAAAGTATTGCTCGTATTTCCAAACAGTCCATTTGTAGTTTTATTTGGATTGGTATATAATTTAACTTAGTGAAAATAGGAGGACTAATTGAATGGAATTAAAAGATTTTACAGAAAAAGAACAGGAAATGATTAAGAAGGGGCTGACGACGTCTAAGATTAGTGACAAGGAAACTGCTGAGAAGATTCTTGCACTAGTACCACAAGACTTGATTAAGAGAATCCCATTTTTCGTCAGAAAACATGCTACGACACGTACGATTAAACGCATTTCAATTGAATACCCTGAACTCTACGCTGCAGCTCAAACAAGTGGTGAAATTCCAGAAAAAGAACGCGAAGAATTGCAGCAAATTATCACGACTATCTTTGAACAAAAGATGAATAAGCATAGTATTAAGTAGAGAATGAAAAAATATTTTATTGGAGGTCTGGGAAGCAATTTCTATCATAGCAAGGATTTTCTTCAAGAACTAGATTCGCAGATTTATTTTCTAAATCCATATGAAAAGCATCTTCGAGATGAAACAGAATTGAAATCATGGTTTAAAAATGAGATTGTAGAGGAAGAATCTATATGTCTGATAGGTCATTCTCTTGGAGGAGATTTGGCGCGTTATCTTGCATCGGAATTTTATGAAGTGACAAAACTGATTCTTTTGGATGGTGGCTATCTAGATTTAGATAAGATTTTACCTTTAGATACAGAGTTAGAGGAAACTAAAAACTATATTGAATCTCAAGTCGTTTCGGACTTAAATCTTCTTATTTCTAAAGAAAAATCCGAAGCAAAGCATTGGTCAGAAAATATCGAGAAAGCCGTAAGACAGTCCTATCACTGGAATTCTGAGTATAATAGATATGAGTTATCTATAAATTATGAAAATATAGAAGCGATACTCAGCCTACGGAGGAAAATACAAGCTTTTAAGAGAGAAGTGGGAGAGACCTTGTTTATCAGTCCTTGCTATTCTAATGAAACCACATGGAGAGAGGAAGCCTTAAAAGAATTGCCAGACTATTTTGATACTATTTTTCTAGAGAACTTTGGTCATGAGCTTTACACTGAAGTACCCAAAGAAATCGCTAGTATGATTAATGAGTGGCTCTCTTATTCTCAATGAGCTACTTGTATTGCTTGAAAAAAGCATGTTTTTGCCAATGCTAATAAACGAACTGCTTTATTCGTTTTGGTGAAATTTATACAATTAAATGGCTATCGTTTTTCTGTTACCATTAAATAAGCACAAGATTCGTTAAGATACATTTAAAAGAACTAGTGGACTAGTTCTTTTTATATTCGCTTTCACATTATACAACTTATACAAATCTATATAAAATATTATTTTTCCGAACAAAAATAGATATTTTTTCAAAAAAGTACTTTACAGAGTGTTAGAAGTATGTTATATTAATAAAGCTTAGAAAATGAGATGATGTTTTCTAGCAAATATAAACCCGAGTAAAAAATGCCTACGGACAGGCAGGGTTGAATGCCGAAGCGTGGTTTAAAAGCCACATTATTGATAGGGTTAAAAGCCTACTTTTATAAGTTGATGTTAGGACGCTTGTCCTAATTCATAAATTTTAGTGTGGTGAAAGCACACGTCATCTTGTGAAACGATCAATAAAGTACGTAATATTTGCTACTAGAGAGTTAGGAAACATCGGGAACAGACATACTCAAAAGAAACAAACATAAAAACGTCAGAAGATTGCAGAGCAGGTGAAAACCTGCTCTTTTTTCATAAGTCAACCTTTAGTCGCCTTTATCTTCTTGAGGCGCTACAAATACGATAAAGGAGCATGTCTTGAAAGAGTTAGATCAAAACCAAGCCCCAATATATGAAGCCTTGGTGAAGTTACGCAAGAAACGGATTGTTCCCTTTGATGTTCCAGGTCACAAGCGTGGACGGGGAAATCCAGAACTTGTTGAATTGTTGGGAGAAAAATGTGTTGGCATTGATGTCAATTCTATGAAACCCTTGGATAATCTTGGTCATCCCATTTCGATTATTCGGGATGCAGAGGAGTTGGCAGCGGATGCTTTTGGAGCGGCGCATGCCTTTCTCATGATTGGCGGTACAACCTCATCAGTTCAAACCATGATTCTTTCGACTTGTAAGGCAGGAGATAAGATTATTCTGCCACGTAATGTCCACAAATCTGCTATCAATGCGCTGGTTCTATGTGGCGCCATTCCTATCTATATCGAGATGAGTGTAGATCCTAAAATCGGCATCGCTTTAGGACTTGAAAATGACCGTGTTGCCCAAGCAATCAAGGAACATCCGGATGCCAAGGCTATCCTCATTAACAATCCAACTTACTATGGGATTTGTTCAGACCTCAAGGGTTTGACGGAAATGGCTCACGAAGCTGGCATGCTTGTTTTAGTGGATGAAGCCCATGGAGCGCATTTGCATTTTACAGATAAATTGCCATTATCTGCTATGGACGCTGGAGCGGATATGGCGGCGGTTTCTATGCATAAGTCTGGTGGGAGTTTGACCCAGAGCTCCATCCTTCTTATCGGGGAGCAGATGAATCCTGAGTACGTTCGTCAGATTATCAACCTGACCCAGTCTACATCTGCCTCTTACTTGTTGATGGCTAGTTTGGATATTTCGCGTCGCAACTTGGCTCTTCGTGGTAAAGAGTCGTTTGAGAATGTCATTGAGTTATCAGAGTATGCTCGTCGTGAAATCAATGCCATCGGTGGCTACTATGCCTATTCAAAAGAGTTAATAGACGGAGTGTCGGTCTGTGATTTTGATGTAACCAAGCTGTCAGTTTACACTCAGGGTATTGGCTTAACAGGTATCGAGGTTTATGACCTCCTACGCGATGAATACGACATTCAGATTGAGTTTGGTGATATTGGCAATATCTTGGCTTATATTTCAATCGGTGACCGTATTCAAGACATCGAGCGCTTGGTTGGTGCTCTTGCTGATATCAAGAGACTCTATTCACGAGATGGGAAGGACTTGATAGCTGGAGAATATATTCAGCCAGAGTTGGTCCTTTCTCCTCAGGAAGCCTTCTATTCAGAGAGAAGAAGTTTGTCTTTAGACGAATCTGTTGGACAAGTCTGTGGAGAATTTGTTATGTGTTACCCTCCAGGAATCCCTATCTTGGCTCCTGGAGAACGCATTACACGAGAAATGGTCGATTATATCCAATTTGCCAAGGAACGTGGTTGCTCCCTCCAAGGGACGGAAGATCCTGAGGTCAATCACATCAACGTCATTAAGAGAAAGGAGAACTAGATGGATTTATGGTTTTCTGAAGTTCATACTCCAGATGTCAAATTGTCCCTGAGAACAGCCAAGCAACTCTACGCTGGTAAAAGTGAATGGCAGGATATCGAAGTCTTGGATACGCCAGCTTTTGGGAAAATACTGATTTTAAATGGGCATGTCTTGTTTTCAGATGCGGATGATTTTGTCTACAATGAAATGACAGTTCATGTTCCCATGGCTGTGCATCCCAATCCCAAGAAAGTCTTGGTTATTGGGGGTGGCGACGGCGGTGTTGCCCAAGTATTAACTCTCTATCCTGAGCTTGAACAAATCGATATTGTGGAACCAGATGAGATGTTGGTTGAAGTCTGTCGTGAGTATTTTCCAGATTTTGCTGCGGGGCTAGATGATCCTCGTGTTACCATTTACTACCAAAATGGGATACGCTTTTTGCGAAACTGCGAAGATGATTACGATATTATCATCAACGATGCGACAGATCCCTTTGGACATACGGAAGGGCTCTTTACCAAGGAATTTTACGGAAACAGTTATCGAGCTCTAAAGGAAGATGGTATCATGATCTACCAGCATGGGAGTCCTTTCTTTGACGAAGATGAGTCAGCTTGTCGAAGCATGCACCGCAAAGTCAATCAAGCCTTTCCAATCAGTCGGGTTTATCAGGCCCATATCCCAACCAGTCCAGCGGGCTATTGGTTGTTTGGATTTGCTTCGAAAAAATACCACCCTGTCAAAGATTTTGACAAGGAAGGCTGGAAAAAACGCCAGCTTTTCACAGAATACTATACTGCAAACTTACACGTGGGTGCCTTTATGTTGCCCAAGTATGTTGAGGACATTTTAGAAGAAGAGGAAGGAAAAAAATGAGTCGTTTACTAGTTATTGGATGTGGGGGCGTTGCCCAAGTTGCTATTTCAAAGATTTGTCAGGATAGCGAAACCTTTACAGAGATTATGATTGCTAGCCGTACTAAGTCAAAATGTGATGACTTGAAGGCTAAACTGGAAGGCAAAACAAGTACAAAGATTGAGACAGCTGCTCTTGATGCTGACAAGGTAGAAGAAGTGATTGCCCTGATTGAAAGCTACAAGCCAGAAGCAGTTTTGAACGTAGCTCTACCATACCAAGACTTGACCATTATGGATGCTTGTTTGGCAACAGGTGTTCACTATATCGACACAGCTAACTACGAGGCTGAGGATACAGAAGACCCTGAGTGGCGTGCTATCTACGAAAAACGCTGTAAGGAACTTGGATTTACAGCCTACTTTGACTACTCATGGCAATGGGCTTATCAGGAAAAATTCAAAAAAGCAGGCTTGACCGCCCTGCTTGGTTCTGGATTTGACCCAGGTGTGACTAGTGTCTTTTCAGCCTATGCTCTCAAACACTATTTTGATGAAATCCACTATATCGATATTTTAGACTGTAATGGTGGTGACCACGGTTATCCATTTGCAACAAACTTTAACCCAGAAATCAATCTACGCGAGGTTTCTGCGCCAGGTTCTTACTGGGAAGATGGAAAATGGGTCGAAGTTGAAGCCATGTCTATCAAGCGCGAGTACGATTTCCCTCAAGTTGGACAAAAAGACATGTATCTCCTTCACCATGAAGAAATTGAATCATTGGCCAAGAACATTCCAGGTGTCAAACGCATTCGTTTCTTTATGACTTTTGGTCAATCTTACTTGACGCACATGAAATGTCTTGAAAATGTTGGACTCCTTCGTACGGATACCATTAACTTTAATGGCCAAGAAATTGTTCCAATCCAATTTTTGAAAGCCTTGCTTCCAGATCCTGCTAGCCTTGGCCCA
The DNA here is from genome assembly GCA_902482895.1 of uncultured Streptococcus sp. GTDB lineage: Bacteria > Bacillota > Bacilli > Lactobacillales > Streptococcaceae > Streptococcus. The sequence goes on from CABTAV010000053.1 coordinate 6,760, forward strand.
CGTACTGTAGGTAAAACCAATATTGGATGTATCTTTACAGGTGTCAAAGATGGCGTTGAAAAGACCATCTACATCTACAATGTTTGCGACCATCAGGAATGTTACGCAGAAGTTGGTTCACAAGCAATTTCTTACACGACTGGCGTTCCAGCCATGATTGGGACAAAATTGGTTATGAACGGTACTTGGAAACAAGCTGGAGTTTACAACCTTGAAGAATTGGATCCAGATCCATTCATGGAAGCTTTGAATGAGTACGGATTGCCATGGGTTGTGGTAGAAAACCCACAAATGGTGGACTAATGAAGCTAGAACAAGTACCAACACCAGCTTACATCATTGACTTAGCCAAGTTAGAAGCCAACTGCCGTATCCTACAATATGTTCAAGAAGAAGCTGGTTGCAAGGTTTTGCTAGCTCAAAAGGCCTATTCCCTCTACAAAACCTATCCCTTGATTAGCCAGTATCTATCTGGTACGACAGCTAGTGGACTCTATGAGGCCAAATTGGCAAAGGAAGAATTTCCTGGTGAAGTCCATGTTTTTGCACCTGCTTTCAAGGATGCAGACTTGGAGGAATTGCTGGAGATAACGGACCATATCGTCTTTAACTCAGAGAGACAGTTACGTAAGCATGGGGCTCGTTGTCGTGAAGCTGGTGTAAGCGTGGGTTTGCGACTTAACCCTCAGTGTTCAACTCAAGGAGATCACGCTCTCTATGATCCTTGCGCCCCTGGATCCCGTTTCGGAGTTACTCTAGACAGGATTCCGAGTGATTTGCTGGAATTGGTAGACGGACTTCATTTTCACACCCTTTGCGAGCAGGGAGCAGATGATTTAGAGACAACTTTGAAAGCAGTAGAAGAGCAGTTTGGTTCCTATTTGCATCAAGTTAAATGGCTCAAGATGGGTGGTGGTCATCACATCACAAGAGAAGACTATGATGTGAATTTGCTGATTTCTGAAATCAAACGTATCCGAGAAACTTATAATCTTGAAGTCTATATCGAGCCGGGTGAAGCTATTGCGCTCAATGCGGGTTATCTAGCAACTGAGGTATTAGATATTGTCGAAAACGGTATGGAAATCTTGGTTTTAGACGCCTCTGCGACCTGCCATATGCCTGATGTACTTGAGATGCCCTATCGTCCACCTTTGAGAAATGGTTTTGAGGCTCAGGAAAAAGCCCATACTTATAGACTTTCTTCCAATACCTGTTTGACGGGTGATGTGATTGGTGATTATAGTTTTGAAAATCCAGTCCAAACCGGAGATAGACTCTATTTCGAAGATATGGCTATTTACTCATTTGTCAAAAATAATACCTTTAACGGTATTGGATTACCAAGTCTTTATCTCATGGACGATCAGGGTGACTGTAGCTTAGTCAAAGCCTTTGGCTATCAAGATTTTAAAGGGAGATTATCATGATGGACAGTCCCAAAAAATTAGGCTATCGCATGCCAGCAGAGTACGAACCCCATCATGGTACCCTCATGATATGGCCGACTCGACCAGGTTCATGGCCCTTTCAAGGAAAGGCTGCCAAAAGAGCTTTCAGCCAGATTATTAAGACCATAGCAGAAGGGGAGAGAGTCTATCTTTTGGTGGAGCAAGATTATCTATCTGAAGCCCAAGACTACCTTGGAGATAGCGTTGTTTATTTAGACATTCCCACCAATGATGCCTGGGCCCGTGATACAGGTCCGACTATTCTTGTCAATGATAAACTCCAGAAATTAGCCGTGGATTGGTCTTTCAATGCTTGGGGTGGTGCTGTTGATGGTCTTTATCAAGATTATGAAGATGATGACCAAGTAGCTAGTCATTTCGCCGAGGCCTTGGAAATGCCTGTTTATGATGCCAAACCTTTTGTCCTAGAAGGCGGCGCAATCCATAGCGATGGTCAAGGAACCATTCTCGTAACTGAAAGTTGCTTGCTCAGTCCGGGTCGTAATCCTCATCTGACTAAAGAGGAAATTAAGAATACCTTATTAGAGAGCCTTGGCGCTGAAAAAGTTATTTGGCTTCCTTATGGTATTTATCAGGATGAAACCAATGAACACGTTGATAATGTTGCTGCCTTTGTTGGTCCTGCAGAGCTTGTCTTAGCTTGGACGGACGACGAAAGTGATGCTCAGTATGCCATGTCAAAAGCAGATCTCGAACTCTTAGAGCAAGAGACAGATGCAAAAGGTCGTCCCTTCACCATTCATAAACTTCCTGTCCCAGCTCTTCATCAAGTTGTAACCAAAGAGGATTTGCCAGGCTACATCTATGAAGAAGGAGAAGAAGAGCGATACGCAGGTGAACGACTAGCAGCTTCCTACGTAAACTTTTATATCGCCAACAAGGTTGTCCTTGTTCCCCAGTTTGAAGATGTCAACGACCAAGTAGCCTTGGAAATCCTCAGCAAGTGTTTCCCAGACCGTAAAGTTGTCGGAATTCCAGCTAGAGATATTCTCTTAGGTGGTGGCAATATCCACTGTATCACCCAACAAATCCCAGAATAGGAGAAAAAGATGAGAAATGTAAGAGTTGCAGCCATTCAGATGCAATGTGCCAAGGATGTGGCAACAAATATCCAAACCGCAGAGCGTTTAGTACGTCAGGCTGCAGAACAAGGTGCACAAATCATTCTCTTACCCGAGTTGTTTGAACGTCCCTATTTCTGTCAGGAACGTCAGTATGACTACTATCAGCATGCCCAATCGGTGACAGACAATACAGCTATTCAGCATTTTAAAACCATTGCCAAGGAGCTAAAGGTCGTTTTACCAATCAGTTTCTATGAAAAAGATTGCAATGTCTTGTATAACTCTATTGCCGTTATTGATGCAGATGGGGAAGTGCTGGGTGTTTATCGAAAGACCCACATACCAGATGACCATTACTATCAAGAGAAATTCTATTTCACACCTGGCAACACAGGTTTCAAGGTCTGGGATACTCGCTATGCCAAGATTGGGATCGGTATCTGTTGGGATCAATGGTTCCCTGAAACAGCGCGCTGTCTTGCATTGAATGGTGCTTAATTGCTCTTTTATCCTACAGCCATCGGTTCAGAGCCAATTTTGGATACAGATAGTTGTGGTCACTGGCAACGTACCATGCAAGGACACGCAGCAGCAAATATTGTTCCAGTCATCGCAGCCAATCGTTATGGATTAGAGGAAGTCACTCCAAGTGAGGAAAATGGTGGACAGAGTTCCAGTCTTGACTTTTACGGTTCATCCTTTATGACGGATGAAACAGGAGCTATTCTAGAGCAAGCTGAAAGACAAGCTGAAGCTGTTCTGTTAGCTACTTATGACCTAGACAAGGGAGCAAGCGAACGCCTAAACTGGGGCTTGTTTCGAGATAGAAGACCCGAAATGTATCAACGCATTACGGACTAGTAGGGGAAAAATGAGAGATTCATTCTGCTAGACTCGTTTTCACTAGCAACTATAAGGATACAATGTTATCTAGCAAGTGGATTTTACATTTTAACCCTCTAAGGCTTTCTCG
>CABTAV010000054.1:0-10209 GCA_902482895.1 uncultured Streptococcus sp.
CAAGGGGCACAGCAAACATGCATGAGAATGGTTGGCCGTTGCTCATTTTTCTCCCATACTTGTACCATCTTCTGCATAACACGGTCATAATTAATTTTCTGATTGGGGTTCATCTTGCTCAGAATTTCTTCTACATCGATCATGTTCTTCTCCTTTTTCTAGTCTTATTTTATCATATAAGTTAGGAGAGCTCAAATCTATTTAGAATAGAAAAACATAAAAGGAGGAAATACGCATCCCTCCTTTTGTATTTTTTATAAGTTGCTTTTACATCATGCCGCCCATCATGCTTGGATCCATTGCAGGAGCTGGGGCTACTGGTTCTGGTTTGTTAGCTACAACTGCTTCTGTTGTCAAAATCAAGCTGGCTACAGATGCTGCATTTTGAAGGGCAGAACGGCTAACCTTAACTGGGTCGATGATTCCTTGATCAATCATGTTGACCCACTCGCCAGTTGCTGCGTTGAAGCCTGTGCCAACTTCAGCATTCTTCAAGCGATCAATAACGATTGATCCTTCAAATCCTGCATTGTGGGCAATTTGACGAACAGGTTCTTCCAAGGCACGTAGAACAATATTTCGTCCTGTTGCTTCGTCTCCTGTCAATTCCAAATCAGCCACTGCTGGAATAACATTTACAAGAGCTGTTCCACCACCAGCAACGATTCCTTCTTCCACGGCTGCACGAGTAGCGTTGAGGGCATCTTCAATACGGAGTTTCATTTCTTTCAACTCAGTTTCAGTTGCAGCTCCGACCTTGATGACTGCGACACCACCTGACAATTTTGCCAAGCGTTCTTGTAATTTTTCACGATCAAATTCAGATGTTGTAGTTTCGATTTGAGACTTGATAACTGCAACACGGTGAGAAATCGCTTCAGAATTTCCAGCACCTTCTACGATAACAGTGCTATCTTTATCAACAGTCACTCTCGCAGCTTGACCAAGTGCTTCAATTGTCGCATCTTTCAACTCAAGACCAAGATCTTCTGTGATAACTGTTCCACCTGTCAAGATGGCGATATCTTCAAGCATTGCTTTGCGACGGTCACCAAAGCCAGGTGCCTTGACTGCTACCACGTTGAAGGTTCCACGAATCTTGTTCAATACAAGGGTTGGAAGAGCTTCGCCATCCACATCATCCGCAATAATCAAGAGTGGACGATTGCTTTGGAGAATACTTTCTAGGAGTGGCAAAATTTCTTGGATATTGGAAATCTTCTTATCAGTAATCAAAATGTATGGATTTTCAAGGTCAGCCACCATTTTTTCGCTATCTGTCACCATGTACTGTGAAAGGTAACCACGGTCAAACTGCATACCTTCTACAACTTCAAGTTCTGTTTCCATACCACGTGACTCTTCTATAGTGATGACTCCGTCTTTGCCAACTTTTTCCATGGCTTCAGAGATGTATTCACCTACTTTTTCGGAACGAGAAGATACGGCTGCAACCTGAGCGATAGCTTCTTTGTTGGCAACAGGAATGGCGTTGTTTTTCAAGGCTTCAACTGCTGCAGCAACTGCTGTTTCAATCCCACGACGAATTCCGATTGGATTTGCACCTGCTGTGACGTTTTTGATTCCTTCACGGACAATTGCTTGGGTCAATACAGTTGCAGTTGTTGTTCCGTCACCAGCGATATCATTGGTTTTTGAAGCTACTTCTGATACCAATTTGGCACCCATATTTTCAAAATGGTCTTCCAATTCGATTTCTTTGGCAATGGTCACACCATCATTGGTAATCAAGGGTGAACCGAATGATTTTTCAAGAACGACATTACGACCTTTTGGTCCCAAGGTTACTTTAACAGTGTCTGCAAGGATATCGACACCACGAACCATAGCCGAACGGGCATCTGATGAAAATTTAATTTCTTTTGACATACTTACTTTCTCCTTCTATTCTTCAATGATAGCCAAGATGTTAGCTTCGCCTACGATGATGTACTTTTCGTCGCCATCTTTGACATCAAGACCTGCGTGAGCTTCAACTAAGACACGGTCTCCAGCTTTAACACTTGGAGCAACCAAGTCACCGTTCAAGGTACGAACACCTTGTCCAGTAGCCACAACTTGGGCTGTTTTGGTTTTTTCTTGGGCTGAGCCTGCAAGGACAAAGCCTCCAACGGTTTGTTCTTTTTCTTCGATTTTTAAGACCACACGGTCTCCTAATGGTTTCAACATCTGCTTTCCTCCATGATGAGATAGATATTATTAGCACTCTTTATACCTGAGTGCTAATTCATAGTTCTATTGTATCACTTGGTCAGAAATAGTCAAGAAAAAAGTCTGACTTTCTCAAGATAAAAAGCCTGAGACCAACTCAGACTTTTTAATGCTTAAAATGGCAATTCTTCCTCTTCCAAAACCAAATCCGCCAAATCTTGTCCTGCATTATTTTCACGCATGGCACGTTGAGCACGACTTTCCAAGAGTTGGAATCCAGTAACAAGTACTTCGGTCACGTAGTTCATCTGACCATTTTTCTCAAAACGACGGGTACGTAATTCTCCATCCACTGAAATAAGACTACCTTTGGTTGCGTAGCTTGCCAAGCTTTCTGCTAGTCTGCCCCATAGGACCATATTAACAAAATCAACTTCGCGCTCCCCATTTTGGTCTTTGTAACGACGATTTACAGCGATAGTTGCTCGCGCTACTGACTTGTCATTGTTGGTTTTGTGCAATTCTGGTGTAGACGTCAAGCGTCCGATTAAGATAACTTTATTATACATATTTTCTTCCTCCTACTTATCTATTCGTAAGAAATCAAAAAAAAGTTACAGAAATTTGTAACTTTCGAGGAATTTTTTAGTTTTTATGAACCATGAAACCTGTCGCCTGTTGATTAGCCATAATGGTCATATCTGTAATTTGCACACGACGAGGTTGACTAGTCACATAGACCACTGTATCTGCAATATCCTGAGCTTGCAAGGCTTCGATTCCTTGGTAAACGGACGCAGCCCGCTCTTTATCACCGTGAAAACGCACTGTAGAAAAATCTGTTTCGACAATTCCAGGCTGAATGGTTGTCACCTTGATATCCGTTGCGATGGTATCAATTCGCAGTCCATCTGAAAAGGTCTTAACTGCTGCCTTGGTAGCTGAATAAACTGCTGCACCTGCATAGGCGTAGATTCCTGCGGTTGACCCCATGTTGATGATATGTCCTTGATTGGCTTTTACCATTGTTGGCAAGAAACAGCGAGTGACTGCCATCAAACCTTTGACATTGGTATCCAACATAGTTAACATATCCAACTCTTCATAGTCTTGATAAGGTGCTAAACCTAGAGCCAGTCCGGCATTGTTGACCAGAATATCAATCTGACCTATCGTTTCTAGAATATCAGAGCAGACAGTCTTTACCACAGTCATATCCGTGACATCTAGTGGAAAGGTCCAGACGGTTTGATTTGGAAAAGTTTCTGCAAACTCCGACTTAAGGATTTCTAATCGGTCTATCCGTCGACCTGTTAGAACGACATTCTCACCCTGCTCCAGATAAGCACGCGCAATTGCTTCACCAATACCTGATGTCGCTCCTGTAATCACTACATTTTTTGCCATCTTATTTCCTTCTAGCTGGTCTATCAGATACTAACAAGTGCCTAGGCAGTCCAGTGTTTAGCTGGATCAAATGGTGTTCCGACAACTTGGTCTTCTGATAATTCGATAACACCACGTTTTTGCGGAGCATTTGGCAGATGCAATTCACGAGGGCTACACATCATGCCAAAACTCTTTTCGCCACGAAGTTCGCCTGGGAAAATGAGATTGCCTTTTGGCATCATGGCTCCAGGAAGAGCTACAATGGTTTTCAAACCGACACGCGCATTGGGAGCTCCTGCAACAATTTGCACTGTCTTGTCACTTGCAACTGCAACTTGGCAGATGTTAAGGTGGTCACTATCTGGATGAGCTACCATCTCGACAATCTCACCAACAACAAACTTAGGTTCCTTGTCATTGACAATTTCTTCTGCAAAACCTTCCGTTTGTAATTCTTGGTTCAAACGAACTACTTGTGTATCTGATAAAAAGACTTGACCGCGCTCTGCAATTTCAAATAAACTTGAAACTTCGAAAATATTCCAAGCCACTGTTTCCCCATTATCTTTGAGGAAAACACGAGCTACCTTGCCTTTGCGCTCCACATCTAGTTTGGCATCTCCGCTATTTTTCACGATGACCATAAGGACATCACCGACATGTTCTTTATTATATGTAAAAATCATTGTTTCCTTTTTCTCCTATTTCAGTCCTGCTAAAAAGTCGTTAATTTGTTGCTTGCTTTTACGGTCGCGATTAACAAAACGACCGATTTCCTTGTCTTTTTCTAGAACTACAAGGCTAGGGATTCCATAAACATCCCAGAGTTTGGCTAGATCCATATACTGATCTCGATCCACTCGAATAAAGGTAAACTCTGGATTACTCTCCTCAATTTCTGGTAAGGCAGGATAGATATAACGGCAATCGCCACACCAGTCCGCCACAAAAAGAAAGACCTTCTTGCCCTCTTTTTCCACTAAAGATGCCAATTCTTCTAAACTTGCTGGTTGTATCATAAAACTTCCTCCTCATAGACTAGGTCTTCATTTTCATAGACAAAGGTATAATGACGACCATCCTCAAAAATGACACCACCAACCAAGCTCTCCAGACTGCTTTCATAAACTTGAACATAGAGGGTCGCAATTTCCCCCATGTCTGAAAAATGGTCTCGCACAATCGCTGTCAACTCTTCCTGAGTCTTCATGAGTTTACGGTCATCTGCAACTTTTTTCGTAGCAAGGGCAAGGCTCCCAATACCAAGCAGAGCCAGACTTGCCATCCACATTTTTTTAGCTTTCATACCATTCATTTTAACACAAAAAAGGCTTTAGGACAAATGAAGAAGAAGCAGAAAAGCAAGTAAAAAGCCTCTTCCTTAAAGGAAAAGGACTTCTTATACTAGAGCAAACTAGGAAGCTAGCCGCAGGTTGCTCAAAGCACTGCTTTGAGGTTGTGGATGAAGCTCACGTGGTTTGAAGAGATTTTCGAAGAGTATTATTCTTATTGCCAGGCGCCTGAGTTACCAACGTAATAACCATCAGGGGTGTAGGTATTGCGAAGCATCTTACCTGATGAAGCCAGATAATACCACTTACCATTGTCTTTGACCCAATCATTCGCAATCATGGCACCAGAAGAACTTACATAATACCATTCTCCCTTGTCATAAACCCAAGTGCTTGCTTTCATGGCTCCTGAATTTGATAAATAGTACCACTTGCCTTGATCGTAAAGCCAGTCACTCGCAATCATGGCTCCTGATGATTTAAAGGCATACCAGTTGCTACCTTGATAAAGCCAAGTTTGATTGAACATGACTCCTTTATCATTCATAAAGTACCAAGTTCCCTTGTCCTTAACCCAATCTTTCTGCACTAATTGGCCTTGTTTTTGATAGTACCAGTTTTGGTTTGATTTTAGCCAGCTTTCTGCTTTTACAATCGGATAAAGTTCTTTGAAAGATCCTCCATCATATTTACGACTGATAGACTTTTGTTTTTCAAGCTTCAACTCACCATTGTCATAGTCTGCCCAAGCATAGACTTTTTGACCATTGACAGTCTCTGGTAAGGTAGCAGTGTAAGTCTTGGTTTGATAATCCCATTTAGCATCGAGGTAAGTGTATTGATCATTTGATTCTTCAATACGATAGTAACCTCTCTTTCCACTATCATTATGAATATCATCCACAACTTTCGTTGACCAGGTCTTTACTTCATTTCCGCTCTTGGCTTCTACCTTGATATCTCCTCTATAGCCATATGGAACATAGAAATTCAGGTAACGCCCCTCTACGCCCATCATAGACTTGTCCTTTTCTTGACCTAGGAAATTGACAGTTTGATCTTGACCATCGAGACTAACCGTCCACTCGATTTTCTCGGTTTTTGGCAAATCCAAGACTTTGATATCCACTTCATGACCATTGTTAAACCGAAGAATCTTGCCATCTTGATACTGCACTCCACACTTAACAACCCATTCTTCTTTAAGCTCAAATGCCTGCCCTGAATGTGGAAAAACCAGTAAAGCTAGACCAGCTAGAGACAAACCAAATAATGTGATTTTTTTCATCGTAGATCCTCCTTAGGATTTTTTATGTTAATTATATCACTATGTTTTTATTTTGCAACTCATATCCTAAATATGCAAGCAAAAAACCTCTGAGATTCTTCTCAAAGGTTCTGATTTTGCTAATTACTGTTCTCAACTGCTGCAGTAACAAAGGCAGTGTAGAGTTCTTCTGGGCGGTTTGGACGACTTGACAGTTCAGGGTGATACTGACACGCTACAAAGAATTTATTTTCAGGAATTTCCACGATTTCTACCAAACGATTATCTGGAGAAACTCCTGAAAAGACAAAGCCTGCTGCCTCAAACTGCTCACGGAAGGCATTGTTAAACTCATAACGGTGACGGTGACGGCGTTGTACCACTTCTTGATTGTGATAAGCAGCCGCAGCCTTAGAGCCACGTTTCAACTTAGATGGATAAAGTCCCAAGCGAAGGGTTCCCCCCATATCCTCAACATCAATCTGATCACGCATGATATCAATGATAGGGTATTTTGTTTCTGGTGCAAGCTCTGCAGAATTGGCACCTTCAAGACCCAAAACGTGACGAGCAAATTCGATACAAGTTAACTGCATGCCCAAGCAGACACCTAACATTGGAACATCATTTTCACGCGCATAGCGAATGGCTTGGATTTTCCCTTCCGTACCACGTTGACCAAAACCACCTGGTACGATAATTCCGTCCGCATCAGACAAGAGCTCCGCCACATTCTCTGCTGTCACATCATTGGCATTGATCCAATTTATCTTAACTTCTGCGTCGTTGGCATAACCAGAGTGTTTCAAGGCTTCAACCACAGAAATGTAGGCATCTTGCAATTCCACATACTTACCGACAAGGGAAATCTTAACTTGTTTCTTGAGGTTCATGACCTTGTCCACCATGGCTGACCATTCTGTCATATCTGCTACCGGTGCGTCTAATTTCAAATGGTCACAGACAATTTGGTCCATACCTTGTGCCTGCAAGTTCAGTGGAATTTGGTAAAGATGTTCGACATCCAATGATTCGATAACGGCTTCTGGTGCCACATCACAGAACTGAGCTAGTTTGTTTTTAATTCCCTGACCAGCTGGCTCTTCTGTACGAATAACCAACATATTTGGCTGGATTCCCAATCCACGCAATTCTTTGACAGAGTGTTGGGTTGGTTTGGTCTTCATTTCACCAGCTGCCTTGAGGTAAGGAAGCAAGGTTGTATGGATATACATAACATTATCCGCCCCCACATCTGCCTTCATCTGACGAAGGGCCTCTAAGAATGGCAAGGACTCGATATCTCCTACTGTTCCACCGACCTCTGTAATAATGACATTAGAGTCTGTCGTTAGAGCGGCACGCTTGATTTTTTCTTTCAAAGCATCTGTGATATGAGGAATGACTTGAACAGTTGCCCCAAGATATTCTCCACGACGTTCCTTACGAAGAACTTCACTGTAAATTTTACCAGTTGTCACGTTGGAATATTTGTTGAGATTGATATCAATGAAACGTTCATAGTGACCCAAGTCCAAATCTGTCTCAGCTCCGTCATCTGTCACAAAAACTTCCCCGTGCTGGTAAGGACTCATAGTTCCCGGATCGATATTGATATAAGGGTCAAATTTTTGAATGGTTACTTTGAGACCACGATTTTTCAAGAGACGCCCCAGACTCGCTGCCACAATCCCTTTCCCAATAGACGATACCACACCACCAGTTACAAAAATATATTTCGTAGACATAGATTCCTCTTTCTAAAATGCTCAAGGTCTTGTTAACTACGAGGGGACATAGAAAACAAGACCCTACTAATAAGAATAATCTGGGACGACTGCACCAGATTCACAACCAAAATACAAGAAGATAACTTCTTGAAAAAACAAAAATAGCTCCCTAAGAACTAGGGAGCCCCGACCTCTAAAAGAGGTGCCCGAACAATATGATACCTAAAAATAGGATAATTGTCAATAGCTAACTTTTATTCCTCGATGTTTTCAGTATCATCATCTGAAAACTCGTCATCTTCTTCGTTGAGATCCACGTCTTCACCCAAGTCATCAGGAGCAATTTCGTTGATTTCTGCATCGTAAGCTTCCACTTCATTTTTCTCATCATCTGGATTTTCATCATCATATGAAAGAGCTGGATCTGCTTCGTATGCATCTTCGTCTTCTGGATCATCTGCATTGTAGTCAATAGCATCTGAATCACCATCCATGAAGGCATTGACGCGTTTTTTCTTAGCTTTTGGTGCTACTTCATCGTCATCATTTTCTTCAAGAGCGATGATTTCTTCGTCGATTTCGTCCACACCATACCATGAACGAAGCCCCCATTTGTTGTCTCCAAGTGAGATGAAGCTACCGTCAAAGTTCAACTCTGTGTAGAACAAAGGCAAGGCTTCACGGATATCGCTGTTTGATGTTCCAAGGTAATTTTGAATTTCGTTTACAAGATCGCTAAAATGCATCTCATGATCGCGACCACGAAGTTCCAAGATAGCACGCGCTACCTCAATCATAGATAGTTCACTTTTTTCTTGCCCAGCAAATACTTCTAATTCCAAAGCGTTTCTCCTCATTTATACTACTATCGCCAGAGCGAACAGACTCTGACCTCATTTTATCATTTACTCTTTATTTTACGATAATTTTACGGAATAGTCAAAGGTTAAGGGGGAGAAAGTTAGTTGATTTGAACTGGGTAACTTCTCACAGTAACTTCCACTTGCCCAACCAAAGTGGAAATTAGTCTAAAACGGATTTTTATTTCTTTGCTACCCAGCCGATGGTGTCGATTGGCGGATTTTCGGTATCAATCCAGATGAATTCAATACCGATTTCTCCATTTTTAAACTTAGTCAAACGTATGCCGTTGATTTCCAGTTCATTGAGTCGTTGACCTGTCAAGACTTCTCGTTCTTTCAACTGGAAAGCATACATAGAAATTTTTAAAAATTTTCTCTATCGTAAACCTGCCACTATTTCAGAAACTATACTAGCTGATTCCAAACGTAATATGGTCATTTCATATACCTTCCCTAATAATGGCATTGCACCATACCAAACAATGGTCTTGTTTACCAAAAGAATAGGCGTGACTATTTTTGATTGAGTGAAAGACACTTTAATCTTCTTGCTCTTCAACTGGTCTAGCCAGGATTTGTTTGCAACCGTCTCTGGTATACATATCTCAATTTGACTAATCCTAAATTCTTTTAGAAAATTCATCAGTTTTGTCTGGTGCACATAAGGTAAAATAAGCATACACTCCTGTCTTTCCCCTGCTAAGTCCTCTCTCAAGATATTCTCATATCTACTATCAACATAAACGAATTGTTTCTCCTCACCCTCAATGACACGATAATCCATCTTTCGATAAGCTACTTGTCTTTTCTGAAACATCTTTTCTAAATAAGGAACATGAATATCCACATAATCGAAAATACGCACCAAAGACTTATCCTTGTAGCTTCTATGAATCCGACCTGCATACTGAATCAAATTATTTTTCCACGAAAAGGGTGCTGCCAAGATCAGCGTGTCCAACTGAGGCAAGTCAAAACCTTCGCCAATGTATTTTCCAGTAGACAACAATACAAACCCTTTATCTAGTTGTTCTAACATCTCCAATAAACTTGTTCTCTCTCGGACTTTAGTTTTTCCGCTAATAATATAACAGTCATCAACCTCTTTCTCTTTTAATAACTTTTCAAAGACATCTATCTGTTGAATTCGATTAACTAAAACCAAGATATTCCGCCCTTCTACCACTTGGGCTAGAATATCCTTGAGAATCAACTGATTCCTCACTGAGTCTGTCGCAATCCAATCACTAAGCTGTATAAAATTACTTGCTTTGGTCTTTTCAATCTCCAAATGACCAAAAGAAGTGAATCTTAATTGCAATTGCCGTTTAAAATCCGTTTCCCTCTTATCAGCAGTATGGATTATCTCACCAATTCTCTGAAAAACGATAGGCTCATGACCATTCTTACGCTCAGGCGTAGCCGTCAAACCGTAAAGATACTTCCCTCTAAACTGTGCCACAATTTTTTCAAACATCAAAGCAGATACGTGATGA